>NZ_NFKO01000040.1:0-14865 GCF_002160435.1 Pseudoflavonifractor sp. An176
CGGTGCACTTGTTGCCGCCCACGATCCAATACCAGTCGCCGTGGGTGTTCACCAGCTGGTGGCCCTGCTCAGCCAGGAAGGCGGGCTTGGCCACGTCATAGCCCCACCAACCGGAGGACCAATAGCAGATGATGATGTCCTGGTCGAAGGTGCCCTGATCGGTGGTGTTGTCGTAGTAGATGCCGTCGTTGAAGGCCATGGGAGTCATGCCGGCCTCCTTGACCATGGCGGACACCTCATTGACGTACTTGATAAAGTCGTCGTACTGGCCATTGGCTACCAGCTTGGGGAAGCCCATGCTGCCGGTATCGTTGGCGTACTCGTCCACACCCATGTTGAACAGGGTGCAGCCCTTGTCGGCGAAGTAGGTGATGTACTTCTGGAGGAACGCCTTGGTGAAGCTGGTGGCGGTCTCGTTGGTGATGTCAATGGTGCGCTGAGAGGTGCCATAGGCGCAGTCCACGCCAGTGAGGGCCTCAGCGGTGTCCAGGATGGCGTCCATGTGGCCGGGGGTGTTGATCAGGGGGATGATCTCCACGCCCTTGGAATCGGCATGGGACATGATGGCGTCCATGTCGTCCTCGGTGAGCTCGTCCACCTCAAAGTCGCTGTAAGCCTCGTTGCCAGCGTGGATGGCGGTGGACACCTCTTCGCTGGTGTAGGTGGTGTCACCCACAGTCAGGGACATGTCGTCCAGCAGAAAACGCATACCGTCGTTGCCCAGACCCAGCATCACATAGTGCATGCCAGCGGAAGAAGCGCTGTCGATGATGGACTTCAGGCTGTCCACGGAGAAATACTTACGGCCAGCGTCCACCATGACGATGGACTTGTCGTAAGAGCCCTCAGTGGCGGTTGTGGTGGTCTCCCCACTGCCCTGATTGGCGGCAGCGGCGGGGAGCAGCATGCTGGCAGCCATTGCAGCAGACAGCAGGATGGGCATAGCCCGTTTGAATAGTTTCACTACTCTTACCTCCTTGTGGTACATAAACTTCCTTTACCTACGCACGTTTTATCAATCATCACAGCCCGAGCCGTCGCTCTATGGCTGCTCTATGGCCTGGGGCAAAGCCGTGCACATCATCGGGAACGCCGGTCCGCGCTCCCCCTTCCATTCTCCATCCTTCACCTACCTTACCTGGAAGTTGCAGCTGCCTTCCCCCATATGAAACTAGTGGAAACGCATAAATTTCCATGGTAATTCTGGTATAGTTTACCACGACATCACCAGGTTGTCAACATTTCCCCACAAAATGTCAGCTTTTATTGGGTTTTGTCCTCTGTCCCGGAAAAAAGGGCAAAAAAAGACCCGCCATCGGCGGGTCTTTTTCCCAGTGTTTGCTTGTCAGTGAGGGGCTCAGCCCGTCTCGCCGGGGAGGTTGACCTCCGGCATCAGCTCCTGGCTGACGATGGCCAGCATCTCCTCCAGCTTGTCGCACTCCTCGGGGCTAAAGCGCTCTTTGATGCGCTCCATGACCTTTCGAATGTAGTCGGTGCTGACATTGCAGTAATCCCGGTATTTCTGGGTCACTTGCAGGTGGTATTCCCGCTTGTCCTGCTCCGACTGCACACGGGTCAGGTACCCCTTGCGCACCAGACTGTTGATCTTATAGGCCGCATTGGGGGGTGAGATGCGCATAAAGGTGGCAAACTCGTTGACGGTGGGGGTGCCCAGGGCCTGGATGGTCTCCATGGCGAAGGTCTCCACCGTGGTCAGGCTGGCCTCCCGATTCTGAAAATGGGCGAAAATCTCCTGGTAAAAATGGAGCTTAAACTTGGTATACACCGCTCCGAATCGCTCCTCCAACATTCCGTTGCCTCCGTGTCCGTCTGTTTTATGGTACATAGTTCCAGATTTCACACAAAAGCCCGGTAATTTACTTACCCAGCGCCAGGGTGAGCTCGGCGGTGACGGCCACCTGGCCGTCCACCACAGCCTTGGCTTCCGCCACGGCCACGGGGCCTTTCTGTTTGATGATGGTGCACTCCAGCTCCAGCACGTCGCCGGGCACCACCTGGCGGCGGAAGCGGGCGTTCTTGATGCCGCCGAAGAAGCCCAGCTTGCCCCGATTCTCCTCCATGGACAGCACGGTGATGCCAGCCACCTGGGCCAGGGCCTCCAGAATGAGCACACCGGGCATCACGTGGTACTGGGGGAAGTGGCCCTGGAAGAAGGGCTCGTTGACGGTGACGCACTTGATTCCCTTGGCCCACTTGCCCTCTTCTCCGTCCACGATCTTGTCCACCAGGGCGAAGGGGTAGCGGTGAGGCATGATCTGGGCGATCTCATTGGAATTGTACTGCATAGCCTTTAGCCCTCCCACTTCTTCATGAGCACGCAGGCGTTGTGGCCGCCGAAGCCCAGGGAGTTGGACAGAGCGCAGCGCACGGTAGCGTGGCGGCCCTGGTTGGGCACGATGTCCAGGTCACAGGCGGGGTCGGGCTCTTGGTAGTTGATGGTGGCGGGGATGTAGTCCTCCTTCACGGCCAGAGCGGTGAAGATGGCCTCAACGCCGCCGGCAGCGCCCAGCATGTGGCCGGTCATGGACTTGGTGGAGCTCACAGCCAGCTTGTAGGCGTGGTCGCCGAACACGGTCTTGATGGCGGCGGTCTCGCCGGAGTCGTTGAGGGGGGTGGAGGTGCCGTGGGCGTTGATGTAGTCCACGTCCTCCGGCTTCATGTCGCCGTCGGCCAGGGCCTGGGCCATGGCACGGGCGCCGCCCTCGCCGTTGGGGGCGGGTGCGGTCATGTGGTAGGCGTCACAGGTGACGCCGTAGCCCACCATCTCGGCGTAAATCTTGGCGCCACGGGCCAGAGCGTGCTCCAGCTCCTCCAGCACCAGGATACCAGCGCCCTCACCCATGACAAAGCCGCTGCGGCGGGCGTCAAAGGGCACGGAGGCGGCGTTCTTGTCCTCTCCGGTGTGGAGAGCCCGCATGGTGGTAAAGCCGCCGATGGACAGAGGGGTCACGGCGGCCTCGGCACCGCCGCACACCATCACGGTGGCGTAGCCGTCCCGGATGTGGCGGAAGGCGTCGCCCACGGCGTTGGAGCCGCCGGCGCAGGCGGTGACGGGGCAGGTGCACATGCCCTTAAAACCCAGGTCGATGGCAATGAGGCCGGCGCCCATGTTGGCAATGGCCTCGGGGATGTAGTAGGGGTTGACCCGGTCGAAGCCCTTCTCCAAGCCACGGGTTTGCTCGGCCTCGGTGGTGCCGATGCCGCCCACGCCGCTGGAGACGATGACACCGCACTGGGTCAGGTCCAGCTTCTCCTTCTCCAGGCCGCTGTCGGCAAAGGCCTCCCGGGCGGCCACCATGGCAAACTGGGCATAGCGGGCCATGTGCTTGACCTCCCGCTTATCCAGCACGGTGGTGGGGTCCCAGTTCTTCACCTCGGCGGCCAGCTTCACCTTGCGGTCGGTGGGGTCATAGAGGGTAATGGTGTCGATGCCGCACACGCCCTCCTGCACTGCCTGCCAGCTCTCCGCCACGTTGTGGCCCAGGGGGTTGACAGTGCCCATGCCAGTGATGACAACTCTGCGTTTGTTTCCCATAATTTCCTCCTTGTCTGGTCACATGCCCATGCCGCCGTCCACGCTGAGCACCTGGCCGGTGATGTATCCGGCCCCTTCACTGGCCAGGAAGGCCACGGCCTTGGCCACATCTTCGGGGGTGCCTGCCCGGCGGGCGGGGATGGTGGTGAGCATGGCCTCCCGGGCCTGTTCCGGCAGGGCGGCGGTCATATCGGTGGCGATGTAGCCGGGGGCCACAGCGTTGACGGTGATGCCCCGTCCGGCCAGCTCCTTGGCCAGGGACTTGGTCATACCGATGACGCCAGCCTTGCTGGCGCAGTAGTTGACCTGGCCGGGGTTGCCCCGCAGGGCCACCACGGAGCTGAGGTTGACGATGCGGCCATACTTGGCCTTCATCATGGGCCGGGTCACCGCCTTCATGCACAAAAAGGTGCCTTTCAGGTTGGTGCTCACCACGGCGTCAAAGTCCTCTTCCTTCATGGTCATGGCCAGGCCGTCCCGGGTGATTCCGGCGTTGTTGACCAGGATGTGCACCCCGCCCAGCTCTTTGACGGCGGTGTCCACCAGGTTCTTCACGGCCTCGGCGTCGGTGACGTCACCCTTGAAGCTGCGCGCCTCCACACCCAGCTCTTTGAGGGCGGCCAGGGTCTCCTGAGCGGCGGCGTCGTTGCCGGCGTAGGAGAACACCACATTGGCCCCCTGGGCGGCCAGTTCCAGGCAGATGGCTCGGCCAATGCCCCGGCTGCCGCCGGTGACGATGGCCACTTTTCCCTTCAATGACATGGTCGAATCCCTCATTTCAGCGCCTGGACCAGGGCCTGAACGTCGGCCACAGTCTCCACGGCATAAGTCTTGATCTCGGGGGTGGTCTTGCGCACAAAGCCGCTGAGCACCTTCCCCGGTCCGATTTCTACGATGGTGTCCACACCCAACTCAGCCAGACGACGGATGGTGTCCTCCATGTACACGGAGGACTGCACCTGGCGCTCCAGCAGGGCGGGAATGGTGTCGTCGGGGCCCTTCTCACGGCCCAGACAGTTGAAGAGCACGGGCACCTGCATCTCGCCAAAGGTCTCCCCCTTGAACTTCTCCGCCAGGGCGTCCCCGGCAGGCTTCAACAGGGGGGTGTGGAAGGGTCCGCTGACCTTCAGAGGCATGCAGCGGCGGGCACCCATCTCCTTGGCCAGGCGGGCGGCCTCGTCCACAGCAGCCTGGTGGCCGCCGATGACCAGCTGGCCGGGGCAGTTGTAGTTGGCGATGCACACCACACCCAGAGCGCTGGCCTGCTCACAGGCCTGCTCCAGCTTCTCCCGGTCCAGGCCCAGCACGGCGGTCATGCCGCAGGGCACGCCCTTGGCGGCCTCGGCCATCACCTTGCCTCGGAAGGCCACCAGGGAGATGGCCTGCTGAGGGGTAAACACCCCGGCAGCCTGGAGGGCGGAGTACTCGCCCAGGCTCAGGCCTGCCACGTAGTCGGGGCGGATGCCCTCATCGGCCAGAATCTGGGTGACGCCCACGGCAAAGGCCACCATGCAGGGCTGGGTGTACCGGGTCTCATTCAAAACCCCCTGGCTGTCCTGGAAGCTGACCTCTTTGACATCAAAGTCCAGGTCTGCCCCGTCCAGCACGGCCCGGAACTGGGGGTAGGTCTCGTACAGGTCGGCACCCATGCCCGGGTGCTGGCTGCCCTGTCCGGCATACAAAAACGCAATGCTCATCCCTGCATCTCCTTTACGGTCTTGTCATAGCCTGCCATCAGATCCTCAAAGATCTGGCGCAGGGGGCGGACCTCATGGACCATACCGGCCACCTGACCGGCCATGAAGCTGCCGGTGTCCACGTCGCCGTCAAACACAGCCCGGCGCAGAGAGCCCAGGGTCAGCTTCTCCAGCTCCTCCAGGGGCAGGTGATCCTTCTCCATGCGCACATACTCCCGGGCCATCTTGTTCTTCAGCACCCGCACGGGAGCCCCGGTGGTGCGGCCGGTGACGATGGTGTCGGTGGCGCTGGCCTTGATGACCGCCTTCTTGTAGTTTTCATGGATGGGGCACTCCTCGCTGGCCAGCAGGCAAGTGCCGATCTGAGCGCCGCAGGCGCCCAGGGCAAAGGCGGCGGCCAGCTGACGGCCGTCGGCAATGCCGCCGGCGGCGATGACGGGGACAGACACGGTGTCCACCACCTGGGGCACCAGGGCCATGGTGGTCATCTCACCCACATGTCCGCCGCTCTCGGTGCCCTCGGCGATGAAGCCGTCCACACCCAGACGCTCCAGGCGCTTGGCCAGGATGGGAGCCGCCACCACGGGGAAGACCCGGATGCCAGCCTCTTTCCAGGCGGGGACGTACTTGCCGGGGTTTCCGGCGCCGGTGGTGACCACGGCCACACCCTCCTCCACCACGACCTTGGCCAGGTCGTCGATGTGGGGGTTCATGAGCATGAGGTTGACGCCGAAGGGCTTGTCGGTGTGCTCCTTGGCGATGCGAATTTCACGGCGCAAGGTCTCAGCGTCCCAGCCGCCGGAGCCCACCAGACCCAGAGCGCCGGCGTTGGACACAGCGGCGGCGAAGGCGCCGGTGGCGATGTTGGCCATGCCGCCCTGAATCAAAGGAAACTCAATTCCCAGCAGTTCATTTAACTTCATATCTGTTCAATCCTCCATTCTCAGCCCTGGGCCACTTCCAGCAGAGCGCCCGCCCAGGTCAGTCCGCCGCCGAAGCCCACGCACAGGACCTTATCTCCGGGCTTCACGTCTCCGTTTTGCACCAGCTCGTCCAACAAAATGGGTACGCTGGCCGCCGAGGTGTTGGCGGTATGTTCGATGTTGCCGGTGCACTTGGCCGGGTCTACCCCCAGCTTCTTCACGGCAAAATTGATGATTCTCTGGTTGGCCTGGTGGAGCACAAAGCGGTCCACCTCATCCAGGGTGATGCCCGCCTTCTCCGCCACTTCCCGGGCACACCGGGGCAGGGCCTCCACGGCGAAACGGAACACATCCTGTCCCTCCATGTGAATCACAGAGGGCTCACCCTTGTTGACCCCGGGGATGGTGAGCACCCGGTCGTTGCCCCGGCAGCCCAGCACGGCGTGGATGGAGGGGTAGTCCTCCCGCCACTGAACCAGGGCAGCGCCAGCGCCGTCTCCGAAGAGCACGCAGGTACTGCGGTCCGTCAGGTCCATGACCCGGCTGAGCACCTCAGCCCCCAGCACCAGGGCGTACTTGCGCTTTGCGGCAGCCAGCAGGCACTCGGCCGTGTGCAGGGCGTAGACAAAGCCGGAACAGGCGGCATTCAAGTCAAAGCAGATGGTGTCCTCCTGGAACCCCAGCTCCTTTTGCAGCACGCAGGCGGTGGCGGGGGTCAGGTGATCCTGGGTGAGGGTGGCCACCAGGCACACCCCGATCTGCTGGGGGTCAATGCCTCCCCGCTCCAGGGCCTTGCGGGCGGCGTCCAGACACAGGCTGGTGTGGCACTCCTCCCCCCGACAGTGGTGGCGGGCACCGATGCCGGTGCGGGTCCGAATCCACTCGTCGCTGGTGTCCACGATTTTCTCAAAATCCTGGTTGGTTATGACATGCTGGGGCAGGGCACTGCCCGTGGCCAGCAATTTGATGCCACTCATGTGCGCTCCTTTCTCAGGGCCTTTGCGCCCATGGCTCTAAATTTTTCATATCGACCGGTGAACAGGGCGTGGCCGCTCATGCGGCTCAGGCCCGCCAACTCCTCCTGGAGCACCCGGTCCAAGGTGTGTACCATAGCGGCCACATCGGTGTGGGCTCCGCCAGCGGGCTCAGGGATCACCCGGTCGATGACCCCCAGCTCCAAGAGGTCGGCGGCGGTGAGCTTCATCACCTCGCAGGCCTCGTCACTGCGAGAGGCATCCTTCCACAAGATGGCCGCAAAGCCCTCGGGAGAGAGGACGGAATACACGGCGTTTTCCAGCATCAGCACCCGGTTACCCACGCCCAGAGCCAGGGCGCCGCCGCTGCCACCCTCTCCGGTGACAATGGCGATGGTGGGCACGGTGAGGGCGGACATCTTGGCCAGCATCCGGGCGATGGCCTCGCCCTGGCCTCTGGCCTCCGCCTCCAGGCCGGGGTAGGCGCCGGGGGTGTCGATGAAGGTGATCACCGGGCGGCCAAACTTCTCCGCCTGGTCCATGAGCCGTCCGGCCTTGCGGTATCCCTCGGGGTTGGGCATGCCGAAGCGGCAGGCCATGCGCTCCTCCAGGTCCTTGCCCTTGCGGTGGCCAATGACGGTGACGGGACGGCCGTGGAACAGGCCGATGCCGCCGAAAATACTGGGGTCCTCCCCGCACAGGCGGTCCCCTTTCTGCTCAAAAAAGTCGGTAAACAGGCCCTGGACATAGTCCACCACCCCGGGACGGGCGGTGTTGCGGGCCAGCGCCACGCGCTCAGCAGCAGTATACTCAGCCATCCCGGTTTGCACCTGCCTTTCCATGGAGCTTCAGTAGCCGGATGAGGGTCTCCCGCATCTGACTGCGGGGGATCACAGCGTCCAAAAAGCCGTGCTCCAACAAATATTCTGCGCTCTGGAACCCCTCGGGCAGCTCCTGGCCGATGGTCTGCTCAATGACCCGGGGCCCGGCAAAGCCGATGAGAGCCCCCGGCTCGGCCAGCATGATGTCGCCCAGGCTGGCAAAGGAGGCGGTGACGCCGCCGGTGGTGGGGTGGGTGAGCACCGAGATGTACAGGCCGCCCCGGCGGGAGAACCGCTCCAGGGCCGCCGAGGTCTTGGCCATCTGCATCAGGGACAAAATGCCCTCCTGCATCCGGGCTCCGCCGCTGGCGGCGAAGAGGATGAGGGGCAGGCGGGACTTGGCGGCCTGCTCCACCAGCCGGGTGACCTTTTCACCCAGGGCGGCGCTCATGCTACCCATAAAGAAGTGGCTGTCCAGCACGCCCACCGCCACTTTTGTGCCGCCAATGCGGCCCAGAGCGGTGACCACGCCCTCGTTCATGCCGGTCTTGGCCTGGGCCTTGGTCAGCTTCTGGCGATAGCCGGGGAAGTCCAGGGGGTCGGCGGAGGCCAGCTCCTCGTCCAGCTCCCGGAAGCTGCCCCGGTCCAAAATCTGGCTCAGGCGATAGTAGGCGCCAATGGGGTGGTGGTAGCCGCACAGGGGGCACACGTACCCCGCCGCCACCAGGTCCCGGTGGGGCACCTCGCCGCCGCAGCTGGTGCACACCTCACTGCTGTGGGGGTGTACCGAGGCGGACACGCTGTGCATGGCCTTCAGGGCCAGCAGCTTCTGTCTGCGCCGTTGAAACACAGAACTCATGCCTTCTTCTCCTCCTCAGCAGGATTGCTCCAGGCCAGCAGGGTGTCCAGATTGGCATCCATGAACCCGGTGTGATAGCTGCCCCGGACAAAGTCGGGGTGATACAAGATCTGGTGGAGCAGATCAATGTTGTTGGTGGTGCCCTCAATGACCAGCTCCTCCAGGGCCCGGCGCATGCGCCGGATGGCGTCCAGCCGGGTGGGGGCGTGGACGATAATCTTGGCCATCATGGAGTCGTAGTAGGGGGGCAGGTCGTAGCCGCCGTACAGGCCGCTGTCCACCCGCACCCCGCAGCCGCCGGGCATGTGGAGAAAGTCCACATGCCCGGGGGTGGGCCGGAAGTCGTGGGTGGGGTCCTCGGCGTTGATGCGGCACTCAATGGCGTGGCCATGGAGCTGCACCTGGTCCTGGGTCACCGACAGGGGCAGCCCGGAGGCCACCCGAATCTGCTCCCGCACCAGGTCCAGCCCGGTGACCATCTCGGTGACCGGGTGCTCCACCTGGATACGGGTGTTCATCTCTATGAAGTAAAACTCTCCTTCCGGAGAGAGGACAAATTCTACTGTACCGGCATTGACGTATCCGGCCGCCTTGGCCGCCGCCACCGCCGCCGCCCCCATCTTTTCCCGCAGCTCGGGGGTGAGGGCCTTGGAGGGGGATTCCTCCAACATCTTCTGGTTGCGCCGCTGGATGGAGCAGTCCCGCTCCCCCAGCTGGATGACATTGCCCTGCCCATCGGCCATGATCTGGAACTCGATGTGGCGGGGGTTGACGATGAGCTTTTCCAGGTACATCTCGTCGCTGCCAAAGCAGGCGATGGACTCGCTGCGTGCTTCCTGGAACAGAGGGATGAGCTGGTCGGGCTCGTAGACCCGGCGCATGCCCCGTCCGCCGCCGCCGGCGGCGGCCTTGATGAGCACGGGGTAGCCCATGGCGTCGGCCAGGGCCTTGGCCTGCTCGGGGGTGTCCACCGCTCCATCGGAGCCGGGCACCACAGGCACCCCAGCCTGTTGCATCAGCTTGCGGGCGGCGGCCTTGTTGCCCATGTTGCGGATGACGTCCCCGGAGGGGCCGATGAAGGTGATGCCCGCCTGGGCACAGGCGTCGGCAAAGTCGGCGTTCTCCGACAAGAAGCCGTACCCGGGGTGGAGGGCGTCACAGCCGGTCTGCTTGGCCACGGTGAGAATGGCGTTCATATTTAAGTAGCTGTCGGCAGAGCGGGCGGGGCCAATGCAGTAGGCCTCCTCCGCCAGCTGCACGTGGAGGGCGTCGGCGTCCCCCTGGGAGTACACCACCACGGGCTGGATGTTCATCTCCCGGCAGGCCCGGAAGATGCGCACGGCGATCTCGCCCCGGTTGGCAATGAGAATGCGTCGAAACATGCCGCTCACCCTTCCCGGTAGCGAATCAGGTTCTGGCCATAGGACACCAGGTCGCCATCCTGGGCCAGTACCTCCTCCACCACGCAGTCACAGGGGGCCTTGATCTCGTTCATGGTCTTCATGGCCTCCACCAGGCACAGCACGTCGCCCTTTTGCACCTTCTGCCCCGGCTTGACATAGGGCTCTTCCCCGGGGGCGGAGGCGGCATAGAAGGTGCCCACCAGGGGGGCGGTGACAAAGGTGCCCTCTTCCACAGGCTCTGCCACAGGGGCAGCAGCCGCGGCGGGAGCGGCCACAGGAGCCACCACAGGGGCGGCGGCCACCGTCACGTTCTTGCCCAGCTCCAGGGAAAAGTCCTTCCGGGTCACCTTGAGAGTGGTCAGCCCACTCTGGTCAAAACGAGCCATCAGCTCGTAAATTTCTTGATTGGTCATAGCTCCTCCTTTTGGAAAAAAGGCACCGGGGTCCCCGGTGCCATTGCTTTTCCTCTTTCGATTAGCCCTGGTGGCTCTCCAGATAGTTCACCAGGTCGCCCACGGTCTTCATCTGGGGCAGAGCCTCGTCCTCGATGGTCACACCGAAGGCCTCCTCCAGAGCCATGGACAGCTCCACAGCAGCCAGGGAATCGGCGTCCAGGTCCTCAGCCAGACGGGCGTCCATGGTCACCTTGTCGGCGTCACAGTTGAGAGTCTCCACAATGATGTCGCGAATCTGCTCGAAATCCATATTGACAGCTCCTTTAAATTTGTGTTTTTGAATTTAGTTAAAATTATTTAAGTAAAATAATTTAAGTACATTGTAGCACCATCGCCCTCAAAGTCAAGGGGTGATTTTAAGTTTTACAGATTCATGCAGGTTCCATAGAGTTCGACGTTTTATCATAGTGGAGGTGCACAACAAAAATTCCCAGGTGGGGAAGTTGCTGGTTGCAAACTTCCCCGCCCCTCTCCCTTTCGCGGGAGATTGCCTTCCTTTTTCTCCTTGGCACAGGCTTGCCAGCCAGTCGGGGACGCTCCGCTGGGCCCGATTTCTCCCCGATGAGAAATCGGGGAAAGAATCGCCAAAGGCGGGGCCTTCCCCCGCCTTTGGAATCCACCCCGCGGTACTGGGTGGAGGGTGCATGGTTCTCAGTTCGGCCCTTGGCCCGGTGGGGTCACATAGATGGCCTGGCAAGTCTATAGAACGCATTCCCTTCTCTGTGAGACTGTACCTCTGTTTCCAGGGCCTCACCCCGGTGTGCGGCGTTTCCGCCGCCGGGAGCCAGGCCTCCGGCAACTGGGAACAGTTGCATTCCAAGGTAAGGCCCTGGCAGTAGAAGGACACACGAACAGAGGAGTAAATACAAACCGTAGAACGGCAAGTCATCTATGTGACCCCACCAGGCTAAGGGCCGAAACAAGGAGGACGCAGGGACTCCCAGTACCGCGGGGGTGGATTCCACAAGGCGGGGGAAGGCCCCGCCTTTGGCGATTCTTTCCCCGATTTCTCATCGGGGAGAAATCGGGCCCAGCGGAGCGTCCCCGGCGGGGGCGCTGGTTTCTTCCGAGGAAATTGGAGAAGCAAATTCTTTTTCATAAGAAAAAGGAGGAAGCACACAGCTTCCTCCTTCTCTTATTCCTCAATGGCAATGTCTACCCCGTTGACCTGCACCCCGTCCTGGGCACGGATCAAAATGTACTTTACCCCGTCAATGACCCGGGTGGACACCAGGTCGCTCTGCTCGGCGGGCAGACGCACCGTCACGTCGGCGGCGGCCACCTCCACCTGCTTGGGCTGGATGACGTTGGCGGGATTGATGGCGGTCTCCTCCCCAAAGGCCTCCTGAAACTTGCGCCCGAACTCCTCGGCGCAATGGGCGGGCACCCCGCAGGAGCGCAGCACCCCCGCCATCTCCCCGTGATTCAGGGTGAGAGGCTCCGGCTCGTGGCTCTCCTTATGGACCTCCATCATCTCTCGCAGCTGCTGGTGCACCCCTTCCACCACCTCGTAGCTGCCCTGACCCTCCAGGGCCTCGCTGAAAATGGTCTGGAAGGTCTCCTTCTGCGCCTGGGCAGGCATGGGAGGCTGGCAGCGGAACAGCTCGCTCCACATGGCCTCCTGGCTGGCTTTGGTGTCCTTGGTGTAAAAGAGCGCCCCATACAGGTTGGTGCTGCGCTCGTCAAAGGCGGGAAACAAAAAGCCCAGAGCGGGGGGACTCACCAGGTGGTTCATCTGGCGATTGTGGAACTCATTCTCCCGCATATAGTAGCTCAAGGCAGGCTTGGTCTCCTTCACGGGACAGATGGAGCACATAATATAGCGGTACACCTCGTTGCCGCCGTCGTCCTGGCGGCTGCCGTCCTTGCCCCGGTAGGGCACGTCATAGCTGTCCTGAATGAGCAGAATGAGATAGCTGCCCTCCAGCTCCACCGTCTCCACAATGCGGCGGAACAGCTCCTCCACAGCGGCGTCATCCTTCAAGGCGGAGTCCCGCACCGTCATCAGCAGCTTGTGCTCCTCCCCATAGGCCACCTGCTGGGTCTCAAACTCCATGGGCAGCAGGTTCTTCCCCAGCTTGCCCGACAGGGTCTTGCGCAGCACCCCCAGGAACATGTCCCGCTCGTCCTCGCTGAGCATGGACAGGGGCTGGTTGAACTGGGAGACAATGTGCTTGAGTTCATTGACATAACAGCCCCGGATGGAGCCGATGGCATTGCGGTCATCTTTAAAGCGGCGGCGAATTTCGCCGATTTCCTTCTCATTCATGGTGGAATACTCCTTATAACTCGGTATCAACCCCCACAGCGGGGGAATATCAGTATAGCACGCTTCCGCCGCCCCTGGCAAGGAGAGTTGTGAAACATGCACATTGACAAGGGAAAAAAATCTCGTATAATAAAACCCACTGGTGTCATGACACCTGTATGGATAGAAAGAAGGAGGAAATCCCATGTCCAAATTCAAGGAGTTTCTGGCCCAAAAGGACGTTGTCATCTCGGGCAAACGGTACGGCATTGACGCCCTGGGGGCCATGGCCCAAGGCCTGTTCTGCTCCCTGCTCATCGGTACCATCTTAAATACCTTAGGCAAACAGCTGGGGCTGGAGGTGCTGGTGACGGTGGGCGGCTACGCCTCCGCCATGAGCGGGGCGGCCATGGCCGTGGCCATCGGCTATGCCCTGAAAGCCCCTCCCCTGGTGCTCTTCTCCCTGGTCACCGTGGGCTACGCCGCCAACGCCCTGGGCTCTACCACCCTGGACGGCGGGTCGGGAGCTGGCGGCCCCCTGGCGGTGCTGTTCATCGCCATCATCGCCGCCGAGCTGGGCAAGCTGGTGAGCAAAGAGACCAAAATTGACATTCTGGTCACCCCCCTGGTGACCATTCTGGTGGGCGTGGGCCTGTCCGCCTGGTGGGCCCCCGCCATCGGCACCGCCGCCTCCTCCGTGGGCGACTTCGTGGAGTGGGCCACCGTGCTCCAGCCCTTCTGGATGGGCATTCTGGTGTCTGTGGTCATCGGCGTGGCTCTCACCCTCCCCATCTCCTCGGCGGCCATCTGCGCCGCCATTGGCCTGACCGGACTGGCGGGCGGCGCGGCGGTGGCAGGCTGCTGCGCCAACATGGTGGGCTTTGCCTTCCTCTCCTTCCGGGAAAACCGGTGGGGCGGCCTCATCAGCCAGGGCCTGGGCACCTCCATGCTGCAAATGGGCAACATCGTCCGCAACCCCCGCATCTGGCTGCCCGCCATTTTCACCTCCGCCATCACGGGACCCCTGGCCACCTGCGTGTTCCAGTTCCAGATGAATGACCCCTCTGGGGGCGTGGCCTCGGGCATGGGCACCTGCGGCATGGTGGGCCCCATTGGGGTATACGCCGGGTGGGTCAACGACGTGGCCACCGGGACCAAAGCCGCCATCACCGCCATGGACTGGGTGGCCATGGCCCTCCTCTGCTTCATTCTCCCCGCCGTGCTCACCTGGGCCTTCGGCCTGCTGCTGCGCCGGATTGGCTGGATTCGGGAGGGAGACCTGACTCTGTCCTAACCCCCACCCCTTGACATTCCCACTTTCCCCCTGTAACATAAGATTCAAACAGAGAGAAAGAAGCGAGAGACCATGGTAGATCCGACTGTTGAGAATAAGCTGCGCTCCCTGGGCCTGATGGGAAACTATCAGGGGTACCACTGTCTGGTGTACAGCGTGCATCTCATTCAGGCCGACGACACCTACCTGGACATGGCCACCAAGCGGCTCTACCCCGAGGTGGCCCGGTTCTTCGGCATGAACCCCGGAGCGGTGGACAGCGCCATGCGCACCGCCATCTCCCTGTGCTGCACCCGGTGCCAGGCTCAGGTCTCCCAGATGTGCGGAGGCAAGGCCCGGCCCACGGTGACCGAATTTCTCCACGGACTGGTGAAGCAACTGGCAGAATGACCCCAGGGTGCGCCTCCCCGATGTTTGGGAGGCGCACCCTTTTTGTACCCCCTTTCGACCCGGTTGTGTTGACTTTTCCACCCCAAGTCTGATACAATACCCCGTAAATCTGAAAACAACGAGGTGTGAACATGGACAAATACAAGCTCTGTGCAGCGGCTCTCTCCGCCGCTCTACTGGTGGCGCTGCCCGGCTGTACCCTTGGCACTCCCACCCCTACCCCTACGCCCACCCCCACGGTGGCC
>NZ_NFKO01000041.1:0-14221 GCF_002160435.1 Pseudoflavonifractor sp. An176
TTCTGGTGCTTTTCGTGTTTCTCATTGTTTAATTTACAAGGTACAAACCGCTCAAACAAGCGGAGCCTTATTATATCAGGCTCGCTCTTGGTTGTCAAGCACTTTTTCAAACTTTTTTCAAGTTTTTCTTTCGTGCTGTCATCCAACCGGCTCGCTCGAACTTTTATATCATATCACGCCGTTTCGCTCTTGTCAACACCTTTTTTGAACTTTTTCTCAACTTCCTGTTGGATTTCCGTTCCGGTGTTGCCCCTGCGTCAGGCGCTCAGTTAATATACCAAATCCATCCCCACTTGTCAACACTTTTCTTCGCCTTTTTTCGAGTTTTTTCGAACTTTTTCCTCAGGCCCCAGATATGGTGGTTTTACTCCCCCTCTGCCACTATTTCCTCCGCCCCCCTGGGTACCAGAGCAGACAGGGCAGCCAAAGCCAGATTCCCTATGGGCCATACCATCGTAGGTAGCATCTCCGTCCATCCCGTAAAGGCTACCGCAATCCCCAGGAGCACCCCCAGTACCGGGCCCTTCCCGTCTCCCCATACCCGGGCCAGCAGTCCCGCCCACACCAGGTCACAGATGAGCCACAGGGCGGACAGCAGCCCCTCCAGACGGGCGCTCTCCCCCATCACTCCTGTGGTGACAAAGAAGGGATGGGGCAGCTCTCCGGCCGCATTGCCCAATACCCCCCGGGTGAGGGCCGCCAGGGCCACCCCCAGCAATCCCGCCAGCAGCAGCCACCGCCCCACCGGGCCGCCCTGCCGCTGACGGGGGGATACCTTATATAAATAGGGAAGCACCCACGCCGCCATAGCCACGGTGCCCGCCGCCATGAGGGCGGAGGTCCAGCCGCTGCCCTGCCGGGTCCACAGGCAGGACACGGTGACCTGGGGGAGGGCCAGCAGCCCTACTGCCACCAGGGCAGCCACCAGCACCATCCAGTAGATCTCCCCGCCCCGGAAGAAGGCGGCGCACTTGCCCCAGCTCATCCACAGCACAGGCAGGGCCAGCAACAGCAGCAGCCAGCCGGACACCCCTTGGCTGCCCCCCACCAGCTCCACCCGCCGGGCGGCCTGCACCAGCACATGGCCCAGGACCACCACCGACCAGAGGCAATAGATGCCCCGGAGGACCACGCCGTATCCGCCCCGGCACAGGGGCTTGTCCCCCTGGCGCAGCATCAGCCAGCGCAGCAGAGGCACCGCTGCCGCCGTGCCCACCAGTCCCCATGCCCAGTCCACCACACCGGCCTGGGACGCCGCCAGGGACAGCCCCGCCAGGGTCACCGCCGCCAGCACCTGGCGCAGGAACAGCTCTTTGCCTGTGTTCACGCCTCATTCCTCCCACTTACACCACCCGGTCTGTTCCAGGCGGCCACCGCTCTGCCCCACGCAGGGCAACTCCACTTGCCCCTGGGTGGTGAGGGTGGCCAGCGCCGCCGCCACCGTGGGGGCCTTGATTCCCTGATTGGTCAGGAGGGTCAGGTCCCCCTCCGGGTCGCTGCAACCCTCCAGCACCTCGCCCACCGGGTCCAAGGTCACCCACACCGTGGCGGTGGAGCCCAGTTCCTCGTCCCCCAGCACCTGGACCAGCACCTCATGGAGGTCCACGTCTGCCCCCACCACCAGATAGGACACCGAGGTGAGGGTGAGCTCCTGCTTGGCACACCAGGGGGCTTGTTCCAAGGCGGCGGCAAAGTCCACCCCCTCACAGATTCCCCCGATGGGGGTATCCTCCCCCTCGTCCAGGCCGCACACCGCCGTCAGCTCCACCGGGCCGGACCCCGCCACCCCCAGCACCCGCACCAGGGCCAGTTGGTCCGGCTCCCGGGCGGTGGGGGCGCAGCCGCACAGCACCAGGGCCAGAGACAGGGCCAACATCCACATCCGTTTCAACCTTGATTCCTCCTGTTCTGGGGATTGAGGTACCGGGGCCGGGTCTTCACCCAGGGCAGAGGCTGGCGGAACACCACGTGCCCCCGCTCCCCGCTGCCTCCGCAGGAGGCAAAGGGGGTGAGATAGGCCACCCCGAAGCTCTCCAGGGAGGCCAGGTGGTACACCAGGGCCATCCCCGCCAGCACCAGGCCCACCAGTCCCGCCACCCCGGCAGCCAAAGCGATGCCAAACCGCCACAGCCGCAGCGCCCCGGAGAAGTCCTGGCTGGGGGCGGTATACCCGGCTATGCCCGCAATGGCCACCATCACCAGCACCGCCGGGGACACCAGCTTGGCCTCCACCGCCGCACTTCCCACCACCAGGCCACCCAGGATGGACACCGTCTGCCCGATGGCGGCGGGCAGACGCAGCCCCGCCTCCTGCACCACCTCAAAGGCGATGAGCATCACCAGCACCTCCGCCAGGGTGGAAAAGGGCACGTCCGCCTTGGCGGAGATGATGGACAGCATCAGCTTCACCGGGATGAGCTCCGGGTGGTAGAGCACCGCCGCCACGTAGAGCCCCGGCAAAAACAGGGTCACCAGCATACACAGATAGCGCAGCACCGACAGGGCCGAGGCCACCATCCAGCTGGTGCTCCGGTCCTGGCCCGTGCGGTAGAAGCTGTCCAGGGTGGCGGGGAACAGCCAGCCCATGGGAATGCCGTCCACCAGCACCCCCACCCGCCCCTCGGCCAGCCCCGCACAGAAGCGGTCGGGCCGCTGGGTGTACAGGCTCATGGGGAAGGGGGTGCGAGTCTCCTCCCCCACCATATACTGCTCCAGGTTCCCCGTCATGAGCATGGCGTCAATGTCGATGGCCGCCACCTGCTCCTCCACCTGGCGGGCCAGCTGGGGGTCGGTGATACCTTTTATATAGAGAACGTCCACCGGGGTCACCGACTGCCGCCCCACAAAGGTCTCCCAGATGCGCAGCTCCGGGGCCCGGAGGCGGCGGCGCACCAGGGAGGTGTTGGTGCGGATGGACTCCACAAAGCAGTCCATGGACCCCTTCACGTCCGGCTCGTTGTCCGGGGGCGAGATGGACCGCTTCTCCTCGGTGGCGGTCATGAGGGTGAGCACCTTGTCTTTTCCCGGGAAAAACAGGGCCACCCAGCCGTTGACCAGGTCAAAGACCACCTGGTCGGCGGTGGTGCGCTCCTCCACCGCCAGGGAGTACAGGCACCCCTTGGCCATGCGGTCGTAGGCCTCGTCCAGAGTGGCCACCTCCGCCAGGTCCTTGCACTGGGTCAGGGGGCGGAGCACGTAGTCACTGGCCCGCTCGTTGCGCACCTGTCCCACAATGTAGAGCATCTCCACCGCCCGCTGAGGGTCGTCCCCCAGGTAGAGGGTGCGCCGCCCGAAATCGGCACACCCCTCAAAGACCTGGGCGATGCCGTCGGCGGTGAGGGGCACCGTCACCCGGGGCTCCCTTCGGGGGTGGGGCGGCGGTATTTGTTGGTGTCCCATGGGATTGCATTCCCCCTTTCATAAATTCCAGTATGCCGCCCTCCCCTCCCTTTTATACACTTCCTCCAATTCCCTCTTTACCATACCATTTTACTAGGAAAACACTGGACGAGCACCCAGGGGTGTGGTAGAATATCCACAGAGTCCACGCTGTGTGTGGAAATTTAGAACAAAGGTGATACCATGATTTACACAATCATCGCCCTGGTGCTGCTGGTGGCAGACCAAGTGGTGAAATACCTGGTGCGCACGGGCATCGACCTGGGCCAGTCCATCCCCTTCATCCCCCACCTGCTGGACCTGACCTTCGTACGCAACACCGGAGCCGCCTTCTCCATGTTGAAGGAACACACCTGGGTTCTCATTCTCATCTCCGCCGTGGTGGTGGTCGTCGTGGCAGTGCTCACCGCCCGGAAGGTGTTCCAGGGCTGGCTGGGCCTCACCGCCGCCATGCTGGTGATGTGCGGCGGCATCGGCAACCTCATCGACCGAGTGGTGCTGGGCTACGTCACCGACATGTTCCAGACCACCTTTATGAACTTCGCCGTGTTCAACCTGGCCGACTGCTACATCACCGTGGGCGTGGTGCTCCTGTTCATCTATGTGCTCTTTTTCTACCCGGAATCTGACACCAAGGAGGTGGACCCCCATGCTGGCTGCGACCTTCCCGGTGACGGTCACTGAGCCGGGCCGGGCCGATGCGGTGCTGTCCGCCGCCGTGGACGGGCTCACCCGCTCGGCAGCTCAGAAGTGGATGGAGGAGGGCCGGGTCATCTTAAACGGCAAGCCCGTGAAAAAGAACGCCCCTCTCAAGCCGGGGGACACCCTGCTGGTGTCACCGCCCCAGCCCCAGGACATTGACCTCGTTCCCCAGGACATCCCCCTGGACATCGTCTACGAGGACGACGACGTGGTGGTGGTGAACAAGCCCGTGGGCATGGTGGTACACCCCGCTCCGGGCCATCCAGACGGCACACTCGTCAACGCTCTGTTATATCACTGCAAAGAATCACTCTCTGGAATCAACGGAGAGCGCCGTCCGGGCATTGTCCACCGCATTGACCGGGACACCTCGGGGCTGCTCATCGTGGCCAAGAACGACAAGGCCCATCTGGCTCTGGCTGAGCAATTGCAGGACCACTCCCTGTTCCGCCTCTACCACGCCGTGGTGGTGGGAGGTTTTAAGGAGGAGTCGGGGACGGTGGAGGCCCCCCTGGCCCGGCACCCGGTGGACCGGAAGCGCATGGCGGTATGCCGCACGGGCGAGGGCCGTGAAGCCATCACCCACTGGCAGGTGGTGGACAGCCAAGGCGGCTACTCCCACATCACCTGTCGACTGGAGACCGGACGCACCCACCAGATTCGAGTCCACATGGCCTCCATCGGCCACCCCCTGGTGGGGGACCAGGTGTACGGCTCCAAGAAGCCGTTCCCCGGCCTTGTGGGCCAGTGTCTCCACGCCGCCTGTCTCACCTTCACCCACCCCACCACCGGGGAGCGCATGACGGTGGAGGCCCCGCTGCCCGACTGGTTTACCAAGACCCTCCAGCGGCTACACTTAACTTGACCATTTCCCCATCCATACCCAGAAAGGAATGATATCTATGAATCATCGCAAGGTTGCCATCATCGGCTGCGGCTTCGTGGGCGCCTCCATCGCCTTCAGCCTCATTCAGAAGGGGCTGTTCTCCGAGATGGTGCTCATTGACGCCAACCACGACAAGGCGGAGGGCGAGGCCATGGACCTCAGCCACGGTCTGCCCTACCTCTCCCCCATGGAGATTTACGCCGGCACCTATGAGGACGTGTCCGACTGCGCCCTGGTGATCATCACCGCCGGGGCCAACCAGAAGCCCGGCGAGACCCGCCTGGACCTCATCGACAAGAACGTGGGCATCCTCAAGACCATCATCCCCCAGATCACCGCCCGCCCCTTTGAGGGCATGCTGATGATCGTGTCCAACCCCGTGGACGTGCTCACCTACGCCGCCATGAAGATCTCCGGCTATCCCGCCCACCGGGTGTTCGGCTCCGGCACCGTGCTGGACACCGCCCGGCTGAAGTTCCTGCTGGGCCAGCACCTGGACGTGGACAGCCGCAACGTCCACGCCTTCATCATCGGCGAGCACGGGGACAGCGAGCTGGCGGTGTGGAGCGGCGCCAACGTCTCCGGCGTCCCCCTGGAGCGGTTCTGCCAGTTCCGGGGCCACAACGACCACGCCGGAGCCACCCGGCGCATCTATGAGGGGGTGCGGGACAGCGCCTACGAGATCATCCAGCGCAAAGGCGCCACCTACTACGGCATCGCCATGGCGGTGGCCCGCATTGCCGAGTGCATCGTCAAGGACCAGCGGTCGGTGCTCCCTGTGTCCGTGTGCCTGGGCGGGCAGTACGGCCTCAACGGCCTGTGCCTGTCCATCCCCTCCATTGTGGGACGCCGGGGTGTGGAGCAAATTCTGGAGATCCCCTTGAGCGAGGAGGAGTCCAACGCTCTGCACGCCTCTGCCAAGCAGCTGCAGGAGGTTATTGAGCACCTCAATCTGTAATAGTTCCAAACGAGAACCGGGAATGCAGGTGAACACTTGCATTCCCGGTTTCTTTTTTGGTAGCCTCTGCTTCTCCGATTTCTCAGTCGCAGACCTGCGCCCCCGGTGGGGACGCTCCGCTGGGGTGACTTTCTGCCGCCAGAAAGTCACCAAAGACCGCCAAAGGCGTGGCCTTCCCCCGCCTTGTGGAATCCACCCCGCCGGTACTGGGTGTCCCTGCGTTCTCCTTTTTGCGGCCCTTAGCCTGGTGAGGTCACACGGATGGCACGGCAATTCTATTGTCAGTTTCAGCCTCTATGGCAAATAAACTTCTACCTCCAGGGCCTTACCCTGGTGAGCCGCTGTTCCCAGCTAACGAACATCTGGCTCCCGGCGGCGGGAACGCCCTAAGCGGGTTTTGGTTCCTTTTGCCCGCTCAAAAGGAACCCCCAGCGGGTAGCGTCCCCACCAGGCTGGCAAGCCGGAACCATGGGCGGTTAGACCGACACCCCCTCCCTTTGCATAAGGGGGTCTTTTTGTTTCCCCCTTGACAAGGCATCCCCCCTGTGATACTCTAACTGTACTATGACAGCTAGTACAGTTCATACAGCTAAGAAAGGCGGTGAAGGCGGTGTTACATCTCAACTACCGAGACGGGCGGCCCATCTACGAACAGGTGAAGGAGGGGCTGCGGCAACTGGTGATCTCCGGGGCCATTCGCCCGGGGGATAAGCTGCCCTCGGTGCGGTCCATGGCGGCCCAGCTGGCCATCAACCCCAACACCATTCAAAAAGCCTACGAGGCGTTGGAGCAGGAGGGGTACGTGTACTCCATCCCCGGCAAAGGCAGCTTTGCCGCCGACCGCTCCGAGGTGGAGGACAAACGGCGGGAGGAATTGCTGGCCCAGCTATCCAAGGTGGTCCAGGAGCTGCGGTTTCTGGGGGTCACCGATGAGGAGATTTCCGCGGCGTGCGGACGGAAGGAGGAAGCCCCATGATTGAGGCAAAAGCAGTGAGCAAATCCTTTGACGGATTTCTAGCTTTGAACGATTTGGACATGACGGTGCCCAAAGGCTCCATCTACGGCCTGGTGGGCCCCAACGGGGCGGGCAAATCCACCATTCTCCGCCACCTGTGCGGGGTGTACCGCCCGGACGGCGGTGTCATCACCATTGAGGGCCAACCCGTATACGAAAATCCCACCATCAAGGAGCGCATGGTGGTGATTCCCGACGATGTGTACTACTACGGCTCTGCCTCGGTGCGGGAGATGATGAAGTTCTACCGGGGCATGTACCCCACCTTCTCCATGGAGCGGTTTGAAAAGCTGGCGGAGGCCTTCCCCGCGGTGGACGCCAAGCGGCCCATCCGTCGCATGTCCAAAGGTATGCAGAAACAGGCGGCCTTCTGGCTGGCCATGAGCTGCTGCCCGGACTATCTGCTGCTGGATGAGCCGGTGGACGGCCTGGACCCGGTGATGCGCCGTCAGGTGTGGTCCCTGCTGATGGGAGACGTGGCGGAGCGGGGCACCACGGTGCTGGTGTCCTCCCACAACCTGCGGGAGCTGGAGGACGTGTGCGACCACGTGGGTATTCTCAGCCACGGGCAGGTAGTCATTGAGCGGTCCCTGTCCCAGCTCCAGGGCACCACCGTAAAATTACAGGTGGCCTTCCCCGACGGGGTACAGCCTGGGCTGCCCCAGGGAATGGAGGTGCTCCACCAGTCCCAGTTGGGCCGGGTATACACCTACATTGTCCGGGGCCGTGCGGAAGAGGTACAGCAGCAGGTGGAGGCCATCCACCCCCTGTTTGTGGAGGCGCTGCCTTTGAGTTTGGAAGAGATCTTTATCTATGAGATGGGAGGGAACGACTATGCGGTGCGGGACATCGTTTTATAATGGGACCTTGGGCAAACAGCTCACCCTGCGGTTTTGGCCCCTGATTGCTCTGTATACGGTCATCTGGGCCATGTTTCTCCCCTTTGTGGCCATCACCACCCCCAGCCCCCTCCCCGATACCTGGGAGTCGCCAGAGTACATCCTCTACAATGTAAAGTATGTTTTCCAGTGGGTCCCCCTGTTCCTGGCTGTGGGCTTTGGGGTGCTGGTGGCTATGGCGGTGTGCAGCCACCTGTACTCCACCCGCTCGGCCAACTTTACCGCCGCCCTGCCCCCCAAGCGCACCGCCATGTTTGCCACCCACTACCTCACCGGCCTGCTGTGGCTGGTGGTGCCCTTCCTGGTCATGGCCGCCATCGCCATGGCAATCTACCAGGTGAAGCTCCAGGATTTCACCACCGTATTCCAGGTCTTTGGGCCGGGCATGTCTATGGGCGTGGGGCTGCTGCTGTTTTTCTACTCCTTCGCCATGCTGTGCGGCATGCTCACCGGGCATCTGCTGGCTCTGCCCGCCTTTTACGCCATCTTCAACGGCCTGGTGGGGGGCGTGTGGCTGCTGCTCACCGCCATCTTCCAGGAGTTCTACTACGGCTATCCCGGCAACGTCTCCGTCGTGCCCGCCTGGGTGGCGTGGTGCACCCCTGTCTGGAACATCTTTTTCCAACATGCTACCCCGGACGGATTTGACCCCCTGGTGGTGGCCGTATACGCTGGGGTGGGCGTCCTCATGGCCCTGGGGTCCTGGCTGCTCTACCTCAAGCGGCCCATGGAGCGGGCCGGGGATGTGGTGATTTGGGCGGGTCTGCGCCCGGTGTTCCGCTACGGCGTGGCCCTCTGCTCCGGCCTGGCCCTGGGCTCCTTTACCCGCATCGTGCTGAACCTGGGCCCCCTGGGTCTGGCGGTTTCTGCTATCCTTTGGGGTGTAGCGGGCTGCTTCGTGGCTCAGATGTTCCTCACCAAGTCGGTACGGGTGCTGCGGTACTGGAAGGGAGCGGGCGCCGTGGCCCTGTCCTTTGCCGCCCTGTTCGGGGTGATCCAGCTGGATCTCACCGGGTACGAGACCCGGGTGCCGGATGCCGACGATGTGGTATCTGTCTCCATCTCGGGCCTGGACAGCCTCCCCCGGGACACTGCCTCCAGCTTCCTGCACATCTCCACCAGTGACTCGGAGGCCATTTCCCTGGTCACCCAACTCCACCAGCAGTTGGTGGACCAGTTTGACACCAACGACTTCGACTGGTCCTGTGATTCCTCCACCACCCTGGACCTCTCCTACACCCTGGCCAACGGGACCCGGATTTCCCGCTCCTATCTCGTGCCCCTGTACGTGGAGGAGGAGAGTCAGCCCGGCACCATCACCTACCTGGCCCATGAGATCGTCAACAACCGCGATCTGATGCTTCAGTCCTACCTCTTCCCGCAAATGGCGAAGAACGGGTATCGGCTCACCGGCGTAGAGCTGTATGAGGAGTATGCTGTCGATTCCTCCAGTCTATCCGCCTCGGAGGCCCGCAAAGTCTACAAGGCGCTCCTCCAGGATATTCAGGAGGGCAATCTGCCCCACGGTCTGTTTGAGTACGACAATATCGTGATGCGCCTGGACCTCCTCTGGATCAGTCCTGACGTCAACAGCGCTTCCTATTATGGCGCCGCTGCCTCCGACATCCACTATATTAATGTGTGCCTCACCGAGCACGCGGAGCACACCCTGAAGGTATTGGAGGAATTGGGGTACTGATTCTCCACAAAAGCAGCCCCGGGAACATGTCTGGTTGACATTTCCCCGGAGCTGGAGTAAAATACACATAGATAAGGGTGCTACCGGCAGACGGCTAGCCCCCGTGGTTTTGGTTAAGAAGTAACCGCACGCTTGGAGGCAGGGCGGTTACTTCTTTTTACCTTGCAACAAGACAAGAAAACTGACAATCAAAATGCCAATCTGAATCAAATCAGAGTATGTCACATAATTCATCAGCCAGCCCCCCTTTCCAGGGGGCCAAGAAGCACCCCCCGTTTATGTATAAGGGGGCGTCACCGCCTACCGATGCTGGTAGCACCAAAGACAGAATACCACATATCCTACGCTGTGACAACTGATCCAGCCCCCAAATGTATTCGTTGACATTTTTCCGGGGCCGGAGCAAAATACAAATAGATGGAGTAAAGCACAAATAGATAAGGTATTGCAGGAATCAGGGTGCTAATACTCCACAAAATCAGCCCCGTTTAGCGCACGCCCGTGAATCAAAATATCATCCACAACGTGCTATAGTAGCACACTACAAAACATCAACTTAAGAAATCAGCCCCGGGAACATGTCTGGTTGACATTTCCCCGGGGCTGGAGTACAATGCAAATAGATAAGGGTGCTACCGGCAGACGGCTAGCCCCCAAGCTGCTTAAGAAGTAACCGCAAGCCGGGAAGCAGGGCGGTTACTTCTTTTTATTGCCTTGAAACAGGACAAAAAGACTGACAATCAAAATGCCGATTTGAATCAAATCCGAATACGTCACATAATTCATCAGTCATCCCCCCTTTCCGGGGGGACTAAGAAGCACCCCCCGTTTATGTATAAGGGGGCGTCACCGCCTACCGATGCTGGTAGCACCAAAGACAGAATATCATAAATTGTGCTGTGACACAACACCCGGAGGAGGGCCACGCCATGACACCCAAGGAAGAATTTCTGGAGATTTTTCAAACTCATATTCACCGGGAGGGTTCCGCCGAGCTGCTGGACTACCTTTTAAATAAGAGCGACTTTTTCACCGCCCCCGCCTCCGCCCGCTTCCACGGCTCCTATGTGGGTGGGCTGTGTGAGCACTCGGTGAATGTGTTCCGCTGCCTGGAGGACTATCTGGCCCGGCCCCGCACCCGGGAGGTGTACGGGCTGGACTACCCCATGGAGTCGGTGGCCATCGTGGCCCTGCTCCACGACCTGTGCAAAATTGGTTGCTACAAAGCGGGCACCCGCAATGTAAAAAACGACGCCACAGGCCAGTGGGAGAAGGTGCCCACCTTCTTCTTTGAGGACAAGCTCCCCTACGGCCACGGGGAGAAATCGGTGTACATCATCTCCGGCTTCATGCGCCTTTCCCGGGAGGAGGCCATGGCCATCCGCTGGCACATGGGCTTCTCCGGCACCGAGGACAACCGCCTGGTGGGTCAGGCCTTCCAGCAGTTCCCCCTGGCCTTCGCTCTGGCCACCGCCGACATGGAGGCGTCCTACTTCCTGGAAAAATCCTAAAAATCAGCCCCGGCTGCCACATGGCAGCCGGGGCTCTCCTTATTATTGATAGATACCGTCCAAAATCTCAATGACCTGGGCCACCGCGTGGTCGTCGGTGTGGCCCACCAGCCTCGCCCCCCAGTCCTTCACCGGCTGGGCGCAGTTGGCTGGAGCAAAGGGAATGGCGGACACCTCCAGCATGGGGATGTCGTTTTGATTGTCCCCCATGCAGTACACGTTCTCCGGTTTAATCCCCAGCAGCTTGGCCACATAGGCCACCATGGTGCCCTTGTTGGCCCCCTTGGCGGTGACCTCCAACAGATAGGGGTTGGAGAAGATCACCTCGTAGTCCTCCCCCCAGTGGGAGAGGAGATAGTCCTGGGCCTGGACCAACATGGGGTGGTCCTGCTCCACAATCACCTTGGTCCAGGGAGTGGGCATCTGGTCCACCCCACACTCCTGGTACGGCACTCCCACCCGGTTGAGGTGTTTCAGCGTGACCACGTTGGGGTTATAGACGTAGATCTCCTCCCCGTGGTAGGCCTCAAAGGACAGGTCCGGGTACTGGGCGCACAGCTGGCCCATGTGCTCCCGGGCCTTGTGGGGCAGCTGGCTCTCTTTCACATACCGCCCCGCCTGGAAGTCATAGATTCCCGCCCCGTTGGACACCACCACCGGGGCGTTGAACTCCAGGTGTTCCTTTTCAATCTGGGGAGCAAAGGTGCGCTTGGCCCGGCCGGTGGCGATGGAAAACCGTCCGCCCTCCTGCATAAAGTACCGGATGGCCCGGTGATTCTCCTCCGACACCGTGAGGTGTTGATTATATAAGGTGTCGTCGTAATCAGTGTAGAGCAAAACCCCGTCAAACTTGCCCATGGGTATTGGCCTCCTTGTCATTCGCGTCTTATTTTCCACAATTTTATCGCCCCCCACCCAAACTTGTCAACCCCGGTCAATTTGGCCCTGATTCTGCCAGAAAGCAGATTTTTCCCCCGAAAGAGGTTGAATTTTTACCATAATTTTTTCTTGCGCGGAAGGTATAAATCAAATTCAAGTCCGAATTTGACACAAAAAACCCTTGACGGGAAGAGAAAAAGCGTGTAGGATATGACTTGTAACTGATTTGTAACTATTGAAATTTATTTGTTACCAATTCGAACTTGGGAGGGACGTTCCGTGAGGAACTGGCATCTGGACCGCGTACACAATTCAATGGCATCCCTTCGCCGTGTTTCCGGCAATGCCGCCCAGCAGGTGAAGCACCACCTGAAGGGCGCCGCCCACCGAGCCAAGGCTACCACTTACCTGTGGAAGCTCAGCGCTGGCTCCGTGGCCGCCGAGTACAAGGCCAAGGCCCGGGTCACCCGTGCCGCCTGCAAGGCCAAGATGGCCCCGGTCGCCGCTAAGATGGCTCCGGCTGTCGCCGCTTGCAAGGCCAAGGCTGCCCCCGCTGCCCAGGTGTGCAAGGAGAAGGCCGCCAGCGCCGCCATGGTCTGTTCCGACCTGGCCCGTGTGGCTGGTGTCAGCTCCTACCGCTCCGCCCGTAAGAACTGGGATAAAGCCTCCGAGTGGGGCAAGGAGAACTGGGAGAAGGCCGGCGTTGTGGCCAGCCGCGTGCGAGTCCGTGTGGACCGTCACCCCGTCTCTCCCCTTCTGTATATCACTCTGCTGTGCGTCGGCATCGGCGCTGTGGCTTTTAATGGCATGTACACCAAGGCCTATGTGGCCTATGTCAACGGCGAGGAAGTGGGCGTGGTCTCCAGCGAGGAAGAGCTGAGCAGCATCGTGGGCAACGTGGAGACCCGCGTGGCCAGCGTGCTGGGCGAGGAGTACAGCTACGACGCTGAGATCACTTTGGCTCCCACCTACCTGGACGCCGGTACCCAGACCAACGCCCGGGCTGTGGAGGACGCCCTGTTTGAGGACACCGGGGCCATGATGAACGCCTACGCCGTGTCCGTGGACGGCCAGGAGCTGGGCTACGCCCAGACCAGCGAAGAGCTGCAGACCATGCTGGACAACGTCACCGAGCCCTACCTCAATGAGCAGACCGTGGAGCACCACTTCACCCAGGACGTAGAGATCTACGAGGTGGAGGTGCCCTCCAACACCCAGTTTACCCCCGACACCCTCCAGTCCACCCTCTCCGGCAACAAGGAGGAGGCGGAGTACGTCACTGTGGAGCGTGGCGATACCTTTAACCGCATTGCCGAGGCCGCCGGCCTCACCGGCGACGAGCTCCAGGCTCTCAACCCCGACGCCGACAGCAGCCAGCTCACCGCGGGCGATCAGCTGCTGGTGAAGCAGGCTGTGCCCATGCTCACCGTGGAGACGGTGGTCACCGAGACCTATGAGGAGACCATCCAGAGCCCCGTGGAGTACGTGGACAACCCCAACCTGTATGAGGGTACCACCCGCCTGAAGGCCGCTGGCCAGGACGGCGTGGAGAAGATCGAGGCCCGCATCACCTGCATCAACGGCCAGGAGACCCAGCGGGAAGAGGTGTCCCGCACCACCGTGCAGGAGGCCACCACCACTTACATGTACCAGGGCACCAAGGAGAAGCCTGCCACCGCTTCCACCGGTTCCTTCATCTGGCCTCTGTCCGGTACCATTACCTCTCGGTTCGGTTACCGTAATATCTTCGGCAGCACTTCCTTCCACTCCGGTCTGGATATTGCCGCTCCCTATGGCACCCAGATCTCTGCTGCTGACGGCGGCACCGTCACCTTCGCCGGTTGGCGTGGCAGCTACGGCCAGACCGTCATCATCACCCATGACGACGGCACCGTCACCTACTACGCCCACTGCTCTTCCCTGCTGGTCAACGCCGGGGACAAGGTGTATCAGGGCCAGGCCATCGCCCGGGTGGGCATGACCGGCACCGCTACCGGCTATCACTGCCACTTCGAGGTGCGTGTGAACGGCAAGAGCGTCGATCCTGAGAATTACCTGTAAGACATGCAAAGCGTGCTGTGAGAACCCCTCACAGCACGCTTTTTTGTGCCTCCCTACCGGAAGCAAGCTCAAGAAGGTGCGTCCTTCTCTTTTTTTCGTATCAGGCTTGCCAGCCTGGTGGGGACGCTTCCCGCTGGGGGTTTCTTTTGAGCGGGCAAAAGAAACCAAAACCCGCTTAGGGCGTTCCCCCCTAAGGACCCCCCTTGGGGTAC
>NZ_NFKO01000042.1:0-14028 GCF_002160435.1 Pseudoflavonifractor sp. An176
GCAAATTCGTAAACAGCACTTATGCGATTGAACCGCCGTGTACCGAACGGTATGCACGGTGGTGTGAGAGGACGGCTACTCAACTAATGGGTAGCCTCCTACTCGATTGGCATATTATACAGCTTATCCCCATACACATGTAGAGAACTTGCGGTGAGGAGGAATTGCTGTGGATCACAACAAATTGTATGAGGATATCGCCCAGCGCACCCAAGGCGATATTTACATTGGGGTGGTTGGTCCGGTACGCACGGGAAAATCCACCTTTATCAAACGCTTTATGGAGACCATGGTGCTGCCGGAAATCCAGAACACCTACCTGCGGGACCGGGCCCGGGATGAGCTGCCCCAGAGCGGGTCCGGCCGTGTGGTGATGACCGCCGAGCCCAAATTCGTCCCGGAGGATGCGGTGAGCCTGTCCATGGAGGACGGCAGCTCCTTCTCCGTGCGGCTCATTGACTGCGTGGGCTATATGGTGCCTGGAGCCATGGGGCAGATGGACGGAGACCAGCCCCGGATGGTGACCACCCCCTGGATGGACCACGAGATCCCCATGACCCAGGCGGCGGAGCTGGGCACCCAGAAGGTTATCACTGACCACTCCACCATCGGCATTGTGGTGACCACCGATGGAACCATCGCCGACATCCCTCGGGAGGACTACCTGGAGGCGGAGGAGCGGGTCATTGAGGAACTCAAAGCCATGGGCAAGCCCTTTGTGGTGCTGCTCAACTCCGCCCAGCCCTACAGCGACCGGGCCCAAGCCATCCAGGCGGATATTGCCCAGCAGTACCAGGTCACCTGCTTGGCGGTGAACTGCCTGACCTTGGACGAGGAGACGGTGGAGGCCATCCTGAGCGGGGTGCTCCACGAGTTCCCCATGAAGCAGCTGGAGCTGTTTCTCCCCTCCTGGGTGGATGTGCTCCCCTTTGACCACCCCATCAAAAGCCAGCTCTATGGGATGATTCGCCAAGAAGCTGGAGGGTTGGAGCGGCTGCGGGACACAGAAGCAGCGGTGGAGGCCTTGGACCAGCGTGAGGAAATCGCCTCCGCCCAGATCACCCGCATGGACATGGGCAGCGGCGTGGTAACGGCGGTGCTGGAGCTGCCACGAAGTCTGTTCTATGAGACAGTGTCCCAGCGCTGTGGACTGGAGATTCACGACGACGGAGACCTCATTGGGCAGCTGGTCCAGATGGCCTCCATGAAGCGGAAATATGAGAAGGTGGAGCAGGCCCTGGCCCAGGTGGAGGAGACGGGCTACGGCATCGTCATGCCCGATCCCCAGGAGATGACCTTGGAGGAGCCGGAGATCGTCAAGCAGGGCGGCCGCTACGGGGTACGCCTCAAAGCCTCGGCTCCCTCCATCCACATGATGCGGGCGGACATCAAAACCGAGGTCTCTCCCATCATGGGGACGGAGAAACAGTCGGAGGAGATGGTGGACTTCCTCCTGCGTCAGTTCGAGGGGGATACGGGGAAGATTTGGGACTCCAACATGTTTGGCCGCTCCTTCCACGAGCTGGTGGGGGAGGATTTGCAGGCCAAACTCAAGCGTATGCCGGAGGATGCCCGGGAGAAGTTGCGGGACACCCTCCAGCGCATCATCAACGAGGGGTCCGGGGGCCTGATTTGCATCATTCTGTAAGGAAAAGATGTGTCGCAGAACATGGGTTCTGTGGCACATCTTTTTTTGTAACGTTTGGTTTGTTCAGGGTTCTAATGGGTGAGCAAACCAAGTGGAGAAGAGAGCAGATATCTGATACAATGGGGAAACAAAGTGCCGGGAGAAGGGGGGAGAGACATGTCAGGATTTCAAGAAATCTATGAGGCCTACAGTCGGCCTGTGTACCGGTTTCTCCTGGCTCTGACCCGGAACGAGACCATGGCCGAGGATTTGTTACAAGACGTGTTCTATCAGGCCCTCTTACATATTGACCGATTCGAGGGGCGCAGCAGCTTGTACACCTGGCTGTGCCAGATCGGAAAAAACGCCTGGCTGAAGGAATGCCGCAGACAGAAACACCATGAGACATGTCCTATAGAGAAGATGGTGGAGGTGGCCTCTCTGGAACTGACTCCGGAGGAACAGGTCGTTCAGCGGGAAGAGCGTATGCGGGTACGTCAGGCGGTACAGCAGCTCAGTGAGCCCTACAAGGACGTGTTTATTCTCCATACCTATGCCGATGTAAAACTCAAGGAGATCGCAGAGCTATATGGGAAATCTGAGACGTGGGCCAGAGTGACCTACTATCGGGCCAAGCAGAAGATTATTCAGGAGGTATCAAAATGAAGTTGTCATGTGATATTGTGCAGGACTTGCTGCCGCTGTACGAGGATAATCTGTGCAGCCAGGCCACCCGAGAGGCGGTGGAGGAGCATTTGCGGGAGTGCGAGACCTGTGGAAAGCAGCACACCGCCGTCCAGGAGCTCACAGAGCCGGAGGTTGTAGTGAAGCCCAAACATGAAAAAAAGGCCACAGCCAAGAGCTTTAAGAAAATTCGTAACCGCTGGATTGCATCCATTGTGGTTATTCTTCTGTTGATTCCTGTGCTCTATCTGGGTGTGGGACAAGTGAGAGGTGTAGGCCCCAGCTTTTCTAACCTGCGGCAAATTTACCTCGGCAATCGGTTTATGCAGTGTATGGAAGCTGGAGAATATGAGAAAGCCTTTGAATATCTGAACTTGGAGGATACCAAGCAGCGATGGTTGGAAGAGGGCAATATCCCAGCGGAAGAGCTGGACCATTTTGAGGAGGACACCAAGGCACGTTTTATGGAGTTGGGGGAAGAACTGGAACAGGCTGGAGGAATTCAAAATGTTCGGTACATCGGTGTAAACGGTTATGCAGACCACTTCGTTGGGGATTACGAGTATGAGATATGGTTTGCCGCAGAATACAAAGGAGTGGACCGACAGATTATTTTGTGGGTGACTAAGGACGGTGTAGATTCCGGCCATGCAGAGTTGAGTCTAACCGACCCCCTGGAGGCTATGGTGTCGTGGAACTATACCATGTACAATCAATATACTGGAGTGGATATCTCTGACGATCATGGAACATGAAAGCAAGGCCGGGAAGCTGGATGGGGCTTCCCGGCCTTGCTGGTTTATCGGTTTTGTAACACTTGAAGCTGTCCTTCGTCCAAAATCTGTACTGTGCCGTACCCCGTCTCCACCACACCCTGCTGTACCAGTTGCTTCATGGCCCGGCTGACGGTGATGCGGCTCATGCCAATGGCCTGGCCGATGCTCTCGTGCGTACACGCCACGGTGTTGTTCTCGCCTCGGGGTAAGGTCAGCAGGTACCGAGCTACCCGGCCAATGGCTGGGAGAGAGGCCGTGTCCACGTGGTCGGAGAGAATCCGAATGGTGCGGGCCAGATAGCGCAGCATGGGCTGGGCCAACTGGGGGTGCTCCATGAAGATCTGATCCAGCCGCTGCTGGTCAATGGACACTACCAGGCTGTCCTCCAGAGCCATGGCAGAGCTGACCCGGGGGTACTGGTCAAAAAAAGATGCCTCGCCCATCAGGTCCCCACTGCGGTGGATGGTCAAAATACGCTCGTCTCCCTCCGGGCTGCTGAGAAAGCTGCGGGCGGAGCCGGACACCAGGTAGTAAAAGTGGTGAGGCTGCTCTCCCTGGAGATAAATCATCTGCCCCTTGGTGTACAACTTGGGGGTCTGCCCCCGGGCGAAGATGTCCCACTGTGCCATGCCGTTCCCTCCAATCTCCCTAAGATTGTATCACATGTTACATTCTTTTTCCAGAGGCTTTGGCATAATGAATGTACCGAACAACCTGAGAAACGAGGAGGTGCGTCTCATGGGTATGACCATGACGCAGAAAATTTTGGCCCGGGCAGCGGGCCTCAGCCAGGTACAGGCCGGACAGCTCTTAGAGGGCAAGCTGGACCTGGTACTGGGCAACGACATTACCACACCCGTGGCCATCAAAGAGTTTGAGAAGACGGGGTTGTCCACCGTATTTGATCAGGATAAGATCGCCATTGTGCTGGACCACTCCACCCCCTGTAAGGACATCAAGTCCGCCCAGCTGTGCGCCAGGTGCCGGGACTTTGCCCACAAGCACCAGATTACCCACTTCTACGATGTGGGCCAGATGGGCATTGAGCACGCCCTGATTCCCGAGAAGGGCTTGGCTGCCCCTGGTGAGGTCATCATTGGCGCAGACTCCCATACCTGTACCTACGGAGCTCTGGGCGCTTTCTCCACTGGCGTGGGCTCCACCGATATGGCGGCGGGCATGGCCACCGGTCTTGCCTGGTTCAAGGTGCCCCAGGCCATCCAGGTCAAGCTCACCGGAACTCTCTCCCCCTATGTCAGTGGCAAGGACGTGGTGCTCCACCTCATCGGCATGATCGGGGTGGATGGTGCCCTGTACCAGTCTTTGGAGTTCTGCGGGGACGGTGTGGCCTCCCTGGAGATGGACGATCGGTTCACCATCTGCAATATGGCCATTGAGGCAGGTGCCAAAAACGGCATCTTCCCTGTGGACGAGAAGACCATTGCCTACTTGAACGGACGGGTGGAGCGGGCCTGGACCGCCTTTGAGGCGGACGAGGACGCCGTGTATGCCCGCACTGTGGAGATCGACCTGTCCACGCTGCGTCCCACTGTGGCTTTGCCTCATTTGCCCTCCAACACCCAGCCGGTGGACGAAGTGGCGGGCAAGCCCATCCAGCAGGTGGTCATCGGCTCCTGCACCAACGGACGCTTGAAGGACCTGCGAGAGGCCGCTGCTATCCTCCGGGGAAAGAAAGTGGCCGACAGGGTACGATGCATTGTAATCCCCGCCACCCAGCAGATCTATCTCCAGGCCATGGAGGAGGGCCTCATCGCCGACTTTATCCAGGCCGGGGCCGCGGTATCCACCCCCACCTGTGGGCCCTGTCTGGGCGGACACATGGGCGTGCTCAGCGACAACGAGTGGGCCATTGCCACCACCAACCGCAACTTCGTGGGGCGCATGGGCCCCACCAGTTCCATGATCATTCTGGCAAGCCCTGCGGTGGCAGCGGCTTCCGCCATCACCGGCGTGGTCACCGACCCCGCCACCATTTAAGGGAGGGATGAGAAAATGAAGATTTACAAATACGGCGACAACGTGGATACCGACGTCATCATCCCCGCCCGCTACTTAAACGCCCCGGACGAGAAGTCCCTGGCCTCCCACTGTATGGAGGACATCGACGCTGACTTTGCCGCCACTGTGGAGCCCGGCGATATTGTGGTGGGTGGCAGCAACTTCGGCTGTGGCTCCTCTCGGGAGCACGCCCCCCTGGCCATCAAGGCCTGTGGCGTGAAGTGCGTCATCGCCAAGAGCTTTGCCCGCATCTTCTACCGCAACGCCATCAATATCGGCTTCCCCATCATGGAGTGCCCCGAGGCGGTGGACGGTATCTCTCCCGGTGACAGCGTCACCGTGGACTTTGCCACGGGCGTCATTGAGAATCAAACCACCGGGCAGACCTTCCAGGCAGCGCCGTTCCCCGCCTTTGTCAACGGCATCATTGAGCACGGCGGCCTGCTCCACTCTCTGAAAGCCAGGGGGATTGCCAAATGAATTATAAAATTGCACTGATTCGGGGGGATGGAATCGGCCCCGAGATTGTCCATGAGGCGGTAGGTGTTCTGGACAAGGTGGGAGAGAAGTTTGGCCACACCTTCACCTATGTGGATGTGCTGCTGGGCGGATGTGCCACCGATGCGGTGGGAAAGAGCTATCCCGACGGTACCGCTGAGGTGTGCAAGAGCTGTGACGCCGTGCTGTTGGGCGCCGTGGGCGGTCCCAAGTGGGGCAGCGACAAGCCCGCCGAGCAGCGGCCGGAGACCGCTCTTCTGGCTATCCGCAAGGACTTAGGGCTGTATGCCAACCTGCGCCCCGCTGCGCTGCGCCCCGCTCTGGCCGAGGCCTGCCCCCTGAAAAAGGAGACCGCCGAGAAAGGCATTGACCTGATGATGGTGCGGGAGCTCACGGGAGGCGTATACTTTGGCAAGCGGGACCGCTACGACACCCCGGACCGTGGCGTGGAATGCACCGACCTGATGGCCTACTCCGAGATGGAGATTGAGCGCATTGGCCGCCGAGCCTTTGAGATGGCCCGTCTGAGACGGAAGAAAGTGTCCAGTGTGGACAAGGCCAACGTGCTGGAGACCAGCCGCCTGTGGCGATCTGTGATGCACCGTTTGGCGGAGGAGTATCCAGACGTGGCCTATGAGGACGTGCTGGTGGACAACTGTGCCATGCAGCTGGTGCGGGACCCGGGCCAGTTTGACGTTGTGGTGACCGAGAACATGTTCGGAGATATCCTCTCCGACGAGGCTTCTATGATCACCGGGTCCATTGGCCTGCTGCCCTCCGCCTCCATGGGAGATACCGCCCCCGCCCTCTATGAGCCCATCCACGGCTCGGCCCCCGACATTGCCGGGCAGGACAAGGCCAACCCCATTGCCACCATTCTCTCCGTGGCCATGATGCTTCGCTACTCCTTCCAGCTGTCTGCCGAGGCGGACACCGTGGAGCGGGCGGTGGACCAGGCCCTGGCTGATGGCTGGCGCACGGCCGACATTGCCAAACCGGGAGAAGACGTCATCGGCACCCGCCGTATGGGTCAGATCATCCGGGATCATATTTAACGACCTGGGGAACCTCCGCCGGACTGGATTCGGGCGGAGGTTCCCTCTTGCATTGCTCTGGATTGCTGGCTATAATAAAAATAATATGAATCTGATCATGAAGGGGTTGGGCGCTTTGATTTTGGCTGTGGCTATCAGCAATATCCATGTCACCATCGCACTGTTTGAAGAGAACGGTGACATCCGGTTCCGCTCTGAGCTGGAAAGTGAGCGCAGATACAGTGAAGATCGATGCGCCTTGGACCTCATGGGGGTGTTCCAGCTGTACGGCGGGAAGATTCAGGAGGTACAGGGGGCCATTGTGTCCAGCGTTGTACCCCAGGTGACGGATATTTTTGTCCGGGCCATTCAGCGCCTGACAGGGAAGCGCCCCATGGTGGTGGGCCCGGGAGTGAAAACCGGGCTGAACATCCGGGCGGACGTGCATAACCAGCTGGGCAGCAACATTGTGGCCTCGGCGGTGGCAGCGGTGGCCCTGTATCCGTCTCCGTCCATTGTCATTAACTCGGGCACCGCCCTGTCTTTCTCCTACATGCGTCAGGCCTCCTATGAGGGATGCTCCATCATGCCTGGTATGGCCATTGCCCTGGAGGCCCTGTCCGACAACGGAGCCCAGCTGCCCCACATTGCCATGGGAAAGGTGGATTCTCCCCTGGGCCGCAACACGGTGGACTCCATGCGAGCGGGCGTGGTGTACGGGTATGCCGGGTCCATTGATCGCCTCATTGACGAGATGGAGCAGTCTGCTGGAGAAAAGGCGGCCTCTGTGGTGGCTACGGGAGAGTACGCCCCGGAGATCTTCCGCCACTGCCGCCATGAAATTCAGTACGACCGAGACCTGATGGTCAAAGGGCTGTACTTCCTCTACCGCAAGAATACCACCAAGCGCACCCGGTGAATTTTGCAGCACAAGACGCTACAACATGCAAAACAACCCGTATCCGTGGGATTGACTCTTGCATATGTGCAAGAAAGACGGTATAATATGTCACAAATGAAGTGTACGGAGGGATTGACTTGAAAGAACTGTCCAAGATTGCCTCTCAGGTGCAGGCATCCAGCACCATGGCCATTGACTCTCTGGCCAAGCAGATGAAGGCCGACGGCATTGACGTGGTGGGATTTGGCGCTGGTGAGCCGGATTTTAACACCCCGGACGAAATTAAAGCCGCTGGTATCCGGGCCATTGAGGAGAACAACACCCGCTACACCCCCGCCTCCGGTCTGCCCGGCATTAAGAAGGCGGTGTGCGACCGTGTGAAGGCGGACTTCCATGTGGAGTATGAGCCGTCCCAGGTGATGGTGGCCGCTGGTGCCAAGCACTGTGTGTATGTGGCTCTCCGGGCTCTGGTCAATCCTGGGGATGAGGTGATTGTCCCGGCCCCTTACTGGGTCAGCTACATTGAGCTGGTCCGTATGATGGGCGGCGTGCCTGTGGTGGTGACCGCGGAGGAGTCTGCCGGGTTCAAAATCACCGCCCAGCAGCTGCGGGATGCCATTACCCCCAAGACCAAGGCTATGATTCTCAACAATCCCTCCAATCCCACCGGTATGGTGTACAACGGGGAGGAGCTGAAGGCTCTGGTGGATGTGTGCGTGGCCAACGACCTGTACATCATCGCCGACGAGATCTACTCCTGCCTGCTCTATGATGGGCTGAAACTTACCTCTGTGGCCAGCCTGGGCGAAGAGGTAAAGAAGCGCACCATCCTCATCAACGGTGTCTCCAAGGCCTATGCGATGACGGGCTGGCGCATTGGCTACGCTCTGGCTGAGCCTGAGATCATCAAGGTCATGAGCAACTACCTCAGCCACTGTGCGGGCTCCTGCTGCACCATTTCCCAGAAGGCGGCAGAGGCGGCCCTCAGTGGCTCCCAGGAGAAGATTGAGACCATGCGGCAGGCCTTTGAGGAGCGGCGCAACTACCTGGTGGAGCGTATGAACCAGGTGGAGGGTGTCAGCTGCATCAAGCCCGAGGGCGCTTTCTACGTGATGATGAACATGGAGAAGCTGGTGGGCCGCACCGTCCACGGCCAGGTGATCAATACCTGTGACGACTTCTCCCAGGCCTTCTTGAAGTATGGCCTGGTGGCCACCGTGCCCGGTACCGCCTTCGGTGCCCCCAACTTTGTGCGCTGGTCCTATGCCACCTCCATGGAGAACATCAAGAAGGGTATGGACCGCCTGGAGGCGTTCTTGAAGGAATTCCAGTGAGTTCCCCAACTGACCCTTGCAAAACCTTGCAGGGTTGGATATACTATCACTGTTCGACAAACTAGATCAGGAGGTCATATCACATGGCTAAGATTACCAAGGATACTATCATCGGCGATATTCTGGACATCGCTCCTCAGACTGCCCCCATCTTCCTGTCCATCGGCATGCACTGCCTGGGCTGCCCCTCTTCCCGGGGTGAGACTGTGGAGCAGGCCTGCATGGTTCACGGCGTGGACGTGAACGCTCTGCTGGAGCAGCTCAACGCCAACATCGGCGAATAAAAACCATTGCGGGAAAAGAGCGGGTAACCGCTCTTTTCTTGTATCTGACGAAAATGAGGGATTTTTATGGAATTGACGCCGAGATTGCGTGCCATTGCCCAGCAGGTCCCCCAGGGCTCGGTGCTGGCCGATGTGGGCACGGACCATGCACTGCTGCCGGCATGGCTGCTGTTAGAGGGGCGTATCCCCTCCGCCATTGCCTCGGACTTGCGGGAGGGCCCCTTGGCCCGGGCCAAGGAAACGGTGGAGCAGCACGGAGTGGCGGACCGGGTCTCTCTGCGCCTGTGTGACGGTTTATCCGGTATCCAGGCAGGGGAGGCGGACGTGGTGGCCATCGCAGGCATGGGCGGGGAGACCATTGCCGCCATTTTGGAGCAGGCTCCCTGGACGAAGGAGAACACCTTGCTGCTCCTCCAGCCCATGACCTCCTTCTCGGACCTCCGACAGTGGCTGGTGGAAAACGGCTATCGGGTGGAGCACGAGACCCTGTGCCAAGAGGGGAGCCGTATGTATACCGTGCTCACCGTGCGGGGCGGTCAGGATGTCCCCATGACCCCGGCAGAGCTCTGGGTGGGGCGCAACACCCCACAGCCCCTGAGAGGGGCATACCTGTCCATGATGGAGGGCAAGGTGCGCCGGGCCCTGGAGGGACAGAAGGCCTCTGCCAATCCGGACCAGGCGGTGGTGGAGCAGCTGGAGCAGGTACTGGCAGGCATGGATGAGATGAAAAAGGAGCTGGAAGCATGAACACCGTACAGCAAATCTATGAGGTTATTCAGAAGAAGGCCCCCTTTCAATACCAGCTGGGGTTTGACAACGCCGGTTTCCTGGTGGGGCGGCGCAATGCCCCGGTGGACCGGGTCCTCATCGCCTTGGACATCACCAGAGACGTAGTGGACGAGGCCGTGGAGCTGGGGGCACAGCTCATTGTGTCCCACCACCCGGTGATCTGGGAAGGGGTCAAACAGCTCACTGACGTCACTCCCGGCGGAGACCTGCTGCTGACCATGGCAGAGCATGGCATTGCCGCTATTTGCGCCCACACCAACCTGGACGCCGTGGCGGAGGGTGTCAACGACGCCCTAGCCTGCAAGCTGGGGTTGACCCAGGTGGAGCAGCTGAGCCAGGACGGGGTGGACGAGCAGGGAAACCCCTATGGCATTGGACGGATTGGCCAGGTGGAAGCCCAGAGCGTGGAGACTTTTGCTGCCCTGGTGAAGGAGCGGCTGGATGCCGCCTGCGTGCGGGTGGTGGACAGCGGCACGCCGGTGCACCGGGTGGCTGTTGGTGGCGGCTCCTGCGGCAGTATGCTGGGGGATGTGGTGGCCACCGGGTGTGACACCTTTGTCACCGCTGACGTGAAGTACGATGTGTTTCTGGCGGCCAAGGCCCAGGGCCTGAACCTGTTGGACGCCGGACACTACCCCACAGAGAACGTGGTGTGCCCCGTGTTGGAGGGGTGGCTGAAGGAGGCCTTCCCCGACCTGCGGGTGGAAATTTCCCAGCGCCACCGAGAGGTCTATCACTGCGTTTAACCTAGGCTGGTATGAGTTGTCCCCCTGCTTCATATGGATGGAGGGAAGGGGGGATGGCTATGAAGCCATGGATGGTGATTCTGCTCATCGCGGCATGTATCCTCTGTTTTTTCGCCCGATGGGGCAAGCTGGTGGTGCCCACAGTGGTTCAAGTGGATACCGGACATCCTGTCGTGGTGCTGGATGCTGGACACGGTGGAGAGGACGGGGGAGCCGTCACCGCTTCGGGCCACCGGGAGAGTGAGATCAATCTCCAGATCGTGAAGAAGCTGGAATATTTCATGGCGCTGTGCGGAGTGGAGCCGGTGCTCACCCGGACGGAAGATGTCTCACTCCATACGCCGGGGGCAGAGGAGAGGGGAGAGCGGAAACGCTCCGATTTGGACTATCGGGTCCAGTTGGTCAACGACACCCCAGGGGCCATGCTCATCAGCATCCATCAAAACCAATATTCCGACCCCTCGGTACGAGGGGCACAGGTGTTTTACACTCTGGGCGATGTGGGGCGGCAGTGGGGAGAATATACCCAGCAGATGCTCCAGGAGACGGTGGACAGCTCCAACACAAAAAAGGCCAAGCAGGTGTCCGAGGACGTGTATCTCTTTTCCCATATTTCCTGTCCTGGCCTGTTGGTGGAGTGTGGCTTTCTCAGCAATGGGCTGGAGGCCTCGCTGCTCCTCACAGACGGTTATCAGACCCGGCTGTCCATGGCCATCACCGGAGCCTACCTCCACCAAATGCAAATGATAAACCGAGCCTCAGGAGGAATCTGAATGGCAAAAAATAAAACTGTGTACTACTGCACTCAGTGCGGCAACGAGACTCCCAAATGGCAGGGCAGATGTCTGGCCTGCGGGGCCTGGAACACCATTGTGGAGCAGCCCGCCCCGGCGGCGGAGAGCAAGAAAAAAGCAGGGGGGAGCCTGTCCACCTCGCCCCTGCGAAAGCCCCGGCCCATGGACGACGTGGAGGCCACCGACGAACTGCGCTTCCCCACGGGAATGAGCGAACTGGACCGAGTGCTGGGCGGGGGAGCCGTGAAGGGCTCTCTGGTGCTGGTGGGCGGCGCCCCGGGCATCGGCAAGTCCACTTTGATGCTGCAGATCTGCAACAGCCTGTGCCAGTTTGCCTCGGTGCTCTATGTGTCCGGCGAGGAGTCGGAGCGGCAGATCAAGCTGCGGGCCCAGCGGCTGGGTATCTCCGGGCAGGGGCTGTATCTCTACTCAGAGACCAACCTGGACGATGTGGTGGCGGCGGTGGAGGAGCAAAAACCGGATATTTTGATCGTGGACTCCATTCAGACGGTGTACAACGGGGAGTCCAACTCCTCTCCAGGCAGCGTGGCCCAGGTCAAAGAGTGCACCATGACCCTGATGCACCTGGCCAAGGGCTTGGGCATCACCGTTTTTGTGGTGGGCCACATCAACAAAGAAGGCTCCCTGGCAGGCCCCAAGGTGTTGGAGCACATGGTGGACTGTGTGCTGCATTTTGAAGGGGAGGAGCACAACTCCTACCGCATTCTCCGGGCAGCCAAAAACCGCTTCGGCGCCACCAACGAGATCGGTGTGTTTGAGATGGGAGACCAAGGCCTGTCCCAGGTGCCCAACCCTTCGGAGGCGCTGCTGTCCGGGCGGCCTCAGAACACCCCGGGCTCCTGCGTCACCTGTGTCATGGAGGGCGTGCGCCCGGTGCTGGCAGAGGTTCAGGCGCTGCTCACCCCGTCGGCCTACGGCACGTCCCGGCGCTCCTGTAACGGCTTTGACTACAACCGGGCCATGATGCTCTCGGCAGTGCTGGAAAAACGTGGAGGGCTTATGGTGTCCAACTGTGACGTGTACGTCAACGTCATTGGCGGCCTGAGCATTACAGAGCCGGCGGCGGACCTGGCGCTCATCGTGGCTTTGGCGTCCAGCTTCCGGGACAAGCCGGTGCCATATGATTTGGCGGCCATCGGCGAAGTGGGCCTGACCGGCGAGCTGCGGGCGGTGCACGCCTTGAATCAGCGGCTCAGCGAGGTGCAGCGGCTGGGCTTTACCAAATGCCTGATTCCAGCCCGGCACAGCGGAAAGCTGGTGGTGCCGGATGGCTTACAGCTCATTGAGGTGCACAACATCCGGCAAGCGATTGCGGTGCTTGTGTGAGTCTTTGGGCTCATAATTCAGACAGGGGTGGTCGGTGCCGTCCTGAGCGGCGTTGCGCATGGGGTGTGCACCCGTTGTGTACAGGGTGCACCGGCCATCGGTCTGATGCCGACAGGAGAGGGTACACGGAATGAGACTCATAACTTGACCTCCAATTCTGATGTGCCGGGAACTCCTGTTTGAACACACTAGTAACTCAACAAAATTAAAATTTTGTTGAGTTGAGGGTAGGGGGCTCCCGGAAATTTGATACCCGTAGTATGATCCGGCCAGCCTGGCTTTATGTATGCAAATATGGTGATTTTACATGAAAATTGACTATCAAACTCAAGCGCCGCCGGTGCTGCGGGATTTTCTCGCGTATCACGAGACCATTCAGGGACATTCGTCCAAAACCGTGGATGAATATTTTCTCGATCTGCGCAACTTTCTCAGATACATGAAACTTGAAAAAGGCTTGGTGCCAAGATCCACGCCGCTGGACGAAATCTCGATTGACGACGTGGATGTTTCGCTGGTGCGCTCTGTGACGCTGGCCGATGTGTACGCATATCTCAGCTTTCTCAGCCGTAGCCGTGCCAAGAATCACAATTCGCCCCAGGCTGGCTGTGGCCTTGAGGCATCCACCAGAGCTCGGAAAGTTGCATCAATCCGTTCCTTTTATAAATATCTGGTGAACAAAGCCAAAGTTCTCACGGAAAATCCCATTCAGGAGCTGGATGCGCCCAGACAGCGCCAGACGCTGCCGCGATTTTTAACCCTGGATGAGTGCATTCAACTGCTGGACAGCATCGACGGGGCCAATTCTGAGCGAGACTTTTGTATTATTACCTTATTTTTAAACTGTGGACTGCGAATTTCTGAGTTGGTGGGCTTGAACCTCAGCGATGTGCGGGACGACCGTATGCGAGTGTTAGGCAAAGGTAACAAAGAGCGCTTTGTCTTCCTCAATACCGCCTGCCGCAGCGCACTGGACGACTGGTTGGCCGTTCGGGCCCAGTCGGCGGCTGTGGACCCCTATGCGCTGTTTATCAGTCGGCGGCGGACCCGTGTGACCAAGGACGGCGTGCATTACATGATCAAAAAGCGGCTGGCGGAAGCTGGACTGGACCGGGACAAGTACTCCGCCCATAAGCTCAGGCACACAGCTGCCACTTTAATGCTGAAAAATGGCGTGGATGTGCGTACGTTACAG
>NZ_NFKO01000043.1:0-13973 GCF_002160435.1 Pseudoflavonifractor sp. An176
CCGATGGAGAAGCACGAGCTGTATCTCGCTGCATAAAAAGCGGCCAGCAGCACATAGGCTACTGGCCGGGAAAACTTTATATTTTTTCACTGTCCTCTTGACGGGGAGCAGTTCACAAGTAATTCTCGGGAGCATCCCGCCTCGATGGGACCCAGGTCAATGATCTCCTGGGTGTTTACATTCTCTTTGGCAAAACACTCGGCCAAGAACTTCTGACGGTCCACTTTAACCCCTGGGATTTGAATGGCATTGCTGACAATTGCTTCAAGAGCCACTTCAGTGGCTTGATTTGATTGAGTCTCAGTCATACGTATATTCCTCCTGGCAATTGCTTGTATTTTCCAAAATGTGAAGCCGCTCGGTATTTTCAGTATCTGCATTACAGGTTGTGTATTTTTCGCGAACACTGGCTCATGGCTGAAAGCTTATATAGGATTCCTTGTTACGGACAGTATAGCATGGAGCGGCAGGAAATACCATGAATTGACGGTGTTTACCTATGAAAAGAAAAATACTGTCTCCTGGAAGGATAGACATGTGTAAATTGTGCTTTTTCAAAAAAGAATACCCAGCCCTTGCGGCATCTGCTTGGAATATGGTAAATTTAATCTATCAACGGAACGGTTAAGCTGGGAAGTTCATCCTGGCTTTTGAAAACGGAGGGATATCATGAATAGCAATTTTCGATTTTTGGAAAAGGATTTCCCTGTGTTGTTTAACTTTGGACAGTTGGCAGAGGAGTATTGTTACAATGACTCCAACTCCTGCTTAATGAAATTAGGCATGATCGGCGAAACCATCGTCAATTTGATGTTTACCTATGATCGCATTCCGCTTCCGACAGAGAATACAGCGGTAAAGCGGATTGATGCTCTCTACCGAGAGGGACTTCTGACTCAGGATTTGGTGGATATACTGCATGCCCTTCGAAAAGTGCGAAACAAGGCGGTTCACGAGAACTACTCCTCAGTGACAGATGGGAAGGCTCTTTTACCTATGGCACATAGCTTGTGTGAGTGGTTCATGCAGACGTACGGAGACTGGAACTACCGGCACCATGAATTTGTGATGCCTGTTTCTGTGCAACAGCCGAAGATCCTGGATAAGAAAGCGGAAGAGCAAACCGAAACACGTTTGACGCAGGAGGCCGAGGCGAAAGCTGCACAAGCGGAGAGAATCTCCAGAGACAGCCGCCGCAAGCGAGCCAGTCAAACAGCTAGCCAGCGTCAGCGCCCAGAGGCAGAGACTCGCTTTCTCATCGATCAGCAGCTTCGGCAGGTGGGCTGGGAAGCAGACACAGAGAATCTACGATTTTCAAAGGGAACTCGTCCTGCCAAAGGGCGTAATATTGCCATTGCTGAATGGCCTACGGATTCCACTGTGGGAAACCGTGGGCGGGCCGACTATGCCCTTTTTATTGGATTACAATTGGTCGGAATTATTGAGGCTAAGGCGGAACACAAGGACATTCCTTCTGTGATTGATTATCAGGGGAAGGAATATCCCCGTAATATTCGCGGGGAGGATGCACAGTATCAGGTTGGAATCTGGGGTAGTTATAAGGTCCCGTTTACCTTTGCTACCAATGGCAGGCCATACCTGGAGCAGTATAAAACAAAGTCCGGCATCTGGTTTCTGGATCTCCGTCAGCCTTCCAATATACCCAAGGCTTTGCGGGGATGGATGAGCCCTCAAAATATTTTAGAATTACTGGGCAAGGACATTGATGCAGGAAATCGGGCCCTTGAACAGATGTCCTTTGACCTGCTGCGAGACAAAGATGGACTGAACCTCCGGGACTACCAGCTGCGAGCCATTCAGGCAGCGGAAGAAGCGATCATAGAGGGGAAAAATACGGCGCTGCTGGCCATGGCAACCGGTACCGGTAAGACACGGACGGTACTGGGGATGATTTATCGCTTTTTGAAGACGAACCGCTTTAAGCGGATTCTGTTCTTGGTAGACCGCACTGCTCTGGGCGAACAGGCTTTGGATGTATTCAAAGAGGTCAAGCTGGAAGACTTGATGCCTCTGGCGGACATCTACAACATCAAAGGGCTGGAGGATAAGGAGATTGAGCGGGAAACCCGTATCCAGGTGGCCACCGTGCAGGGAATGGTCAAACGCATCCTCTACAACGATGGGGAAACCATGCCCGCAGTCAGTGACTATGACCTGATTATTGTGGATGAGGCTCACCGTGGCTACCTGCTGGACAAAGAGATGGGAGACACAGAGCTTCTCTACCGGGATCAAAGGGATTATCAGAGCAAATACCGCTGTGTCATTGAATATTTTGACGCAGTTAAAATTGCGCTGACGGCTACCCCGGCACTCCAGACCACCGAGATTTTCGGTCAGCCGGTCTTTAAGTACACCTACCGGGAAGCGGTCATCGAGGGCTATTTGGTGGATCACGATGCCCCCCATGATCTTCATACGAAACTTCGGGATGAGGGTATCCGCTATCAATCTGGCGATACGGTCACCGTATACGATCCTGTGACTGGGGAAATCACCAACAGTGAACTGCTGAATGATGAGTTGAACTTTGATGTGGAGCAGTTCAACAAAAAGGTCATTACTCGCCCCTTTAACGAGACAGTGCTAGCTGAGATTGCCAAGGATATCGACCCAGAGAATCCGGAGGAACAGGGTAAGACCCTCATCTATGCGGCAGATGACGAACATGCTGACATGATTGTGGACATTCTCAAGAATATCTACAAGGAATACGGCGTGGACAACGATGCCATTATGAAGATCACTGGCAGTGTGGGGGGTGGCAACCCCAAGAAGGTGCAGGAGGCCATCAAGCGGTTTAAAAACGAGCGCTATCCCAGTATCGTGGTGACCGTGGATCTGCTGACCACCGGTATTGATGTGCCGGAGATTACCAATCTGGTGTTCCTGCGCCGGGTGAAATCCCGTATTCTGTTTGAGCAGATGCTGGGCCGCGCCACCCGTTTGTGTCCTAAGATTCATAAGACCCATTTTGAAATCTATGACCCTGTGGGTGTCTATGAATCACTGGAAGCAGTCAACACCATGAAACCGGTTGTGGCCAATCCCGCCGCCTCTTTTGGACAGCTGATGGACGGTCTGGAGATGCTGGAAGAGGAAAAACAGATTCAGTACCAGATCGATCAGATCATTGCCAAGCTTCAACGGAAAAAGAGGAACCTGGACAGCAAGACTATGGAGCATTTCGTCAGCATGACCGGCGGCATGGACCCCACTCAGTTTATTCAGCAGCTGGAGCAAGAATCTCCCCAACAGGCTAGAAATCGCATTTTGGCGCATCGGGAGCTCTTTGAGCTGTTGGGAGAGCTCCGGGCCAACAGAGGCCGAGCCGTGGTTATCTCGGAAGCCCCAGATGAACTGGTCAGTCACACCCGTGGCTATGGCGCCAGCAGCCGCCCGGAGGACTATCTGGACGCCTTTGCTGAATATGTAAAGACCCATCTCAACGAAATCGCAGCATTGAATATTGTCTGTACTCGTCCAAGGGAGCTGACCCGGGAGAGCTTGAGAGACTTACGCTTGGCGTTGGACCGAGAGGGCTTTACTACACAACGACTCAACACTGCCATAGCGGAACTGACCAACGAGGAGATGGCGGCAGACATCATCAGTCTGATTCGCCGGTATGCCATCGGCTCCACCCTTATCAGCCACGAAGCCCGTATTCGCCGGGCGGTGGACAAGCTGAAAAAAGCCCACAAATTCACTGCCATTGAGCAAAAGTGGATTGGCCGCATGGAAAAATACCTCATGGAAGAATCTGTGCTCAATCTGGGAGTATTTGATGAGGACTCTCGGTTCAAAAGTGAGGGCGGATTTAAGAAAATCGACCGGATTTTTCAAAATCAATTAGAGAACATCGTGCTGGAACTCAACGAGTATCTGTACGATGATGGAGGAAGAAGCGCATGAGTGAAAACGAATTGATGAATACAATTTTTTCAGCAATGGTCAATCAAGCCATTCGAAATAGAGGAAACTGGGTCAGCCCCCTTCCTCAGGACCAGGAAGAAGCCCAAAAGAAAATTTTGGATGCCATTCATGATCTGGTGGAAAACAAAGCCAAGATCAAGCCAGAATATCAGGCACAAGTTTTTGAAGCGATGGTATTAAAATTTGCTGCTGAAACCAACTGGCATAACGGAGGAAACCACACATGACCACACAAGAAATCGTATCTAAGCTCTGGAATCTTTGTAATGTGCTGCGGGATGACGGCATCACCTATCACCAGTATGTTACCGAGCTTACTTATATTCTGTTTTTGAAGATGGCAAAGGAGACTGGCGCAGAAAGCCAGATCCCCGCCGCCTACCGCTGGGATCAGCTCACCGCCAAAAGTGGCATTGAACTGAAAAAGTTCTATAAAGAGTTGCTTACCCATTTGGGGGAGAACTGCACCGGGCGAGTGCGGGAGATCTACCAGGGGGCCTCCACCAACATTGATGAGCCCAAGAATCTGGAAAAGATCATCACCACCATCGACGGCCTGGACTGGTACTCCGCCCGGGAAGAGGGTCTGGGCAACCTGTATGAAGGGCTGCTGGAGAAGAACGCCAACGAGAAAAAGTCCGGTGCTGGTCAATACTTTACCCCTCGTGTCCTCATTGATGTGATGACTCGGCTGATGAAGCCTCAGCCCGGGGAGCGGTGCAACGACCCCGCCTGCGGCACCTTTGGCTTTATGATTGCCGCCCATCGGTATGTCAAAGAACACACCGACGATTTTTACGATTTAGATTCCGATACGGCGGAATTCGAGAAAAAGGAAGCCTTCACCGGCTGTGAGCTGGTTCACGACACCCACCGCCTAGCCCTGATGAATGCCATGCTGCACGACATCGACGGCCAGATTCTGCTGGCCGATACCCTGTCCAACCAGGGCAAGGCGCTCCACGACTTTGATCTGGTTCTCACCAATCCGCCCTTCGGCACCAAGAAGGGCGGCGAGCGTGCCACCCGGGATGACTTCACTTTCCCCACCAGCAACAAGCAGCTGAATTTTCTCCAGCACATCTACCGCAGCCTGAAAGCCAATGGCGAAGCCCGGGCCGCCGTGGTGCTGCCTGACAATGTGCTCTTTGCAGACGGCGACGGGGAGAAGATTCGCTGTGACCTGATGGACAAGTGTGATCTGCATACTATTCTCCGCCTGCCCACCGGCATTTTCTACGCCCAGGGCGTTAAAACCAATGTGCTGTTCTTCACCCGTGGCAAGAGTGACAAGGGCAATACCAAGGAGGTCTGGTTCTACGATCTGCGTACCAATATGCCTAGCTTTGGCAAGACCGCACCGCTGAAAACCGAGCATTTCGCAGATTTTGAGAAGGCTTATGAGGCCGAGGACCGTTATGCTGTGCAGGACGAGCGATGGAGCGTCTTTACCCGGGAGCAAATTGCGGAAAAGGGCAACAGTCTGGATCTGGGCCTGATTCGTGATGACTCAGTGCTGGACTACAACGACCTGCCCGACCCGGCAGAGAGCGCCGAGGAGGCTGCTGCCAATCTGGAGGAGGCCGTGGACCTGCTGATGAGTGTAGTGAAGGAACTGCGGGCGCTGGAGGTGCGGGACTGATGGCGAGAGGAAAGAAAAAAGAAACCCTGACACCGGAGGAACGCTTACAGGCTGCATTGATACCGGAGAGCGAACAGCCGTACAAGGTACCGGAAAATTGGTGCTGGGTTAAATTTGGAACTGTATGCAAGTTTGAAAATGGCTATGCGTTTAAAAGTGAGCGATTTACAAAAAATCAAGGTATACCGGTAGTACGTATATCAAATATCGTTGACAATAGCATTGCTTTAGATGACTGTGTTTACACTACAGAGATTGATATTGATAGCAAATATATTATTCACAATGGCGACTTATTAATAGCAATGTCTGGAGCGACAACAGGGAAAAATGGAATTTATGATTCTGATAAAATTGCCTATCTGAATCAGCGAGTAGGCAATATTAAAGTTATAGATCAAACAGTTCTTGATCCCTTTTTTCGCAATTTTTACATCAGTAGTGCGGAACAACAAATTCTAAATTCGGCTTATGGAGGAGCACAACCCAATATAAGTAGCAGCAAAATATGCGATATGAGTTTTCCTCTTCCTCCACTCCCCGAACAACAGCGCATTGTTGATCGTATTGAAAGCCGGTTTGCCAAGTTGGACGAGGCCAAACAAAAGGCGCAGGATGCCCTTGACAGCTTTGAAACTCGCAAAGCCGCCATCCTTCACAAAGCCTTCACAGGCGAACTCACCGCCCAGTGGAGAAAAGAACACGGCATTGGGATGGAGAGTTGGGAAAAAGCAATTTTGAAAAATGTTTGCAAGGTAAATCCTAAAAAAATAGATACAAATGGTTTGCCTGATAATTTAGAAGTGTCCTTTTTCCCTATGGCTTCTCTTTCTGAAATAAACGGTGAAATTACCGAGCCGCAAACGCGATTACTGAAAGATGTGAAAATGGGTTTTACTAATTTCTCAGAAGGTGATGTGGTATTTGCTAAAATTACCCCATGTATGGAAAACGGAAAATCAGCAATTATCGGTGAACTAATAAATGATATCGGTTATGGAACAACGGAATTCTATGTGTTGCGGTGTGGAGAAAAGTTATATAATCGATATTTATATCATATGGTGCGTGACATCACATTCCGCAATAAAGCCAAATCTGTAATGGCAGGGGCAGTAGGTCAACAGCGCGTGCCAAAATCTTTTATGGAAAATTACCCTTTAAATTTACCTTCTGTCCCCGAACAAACCGAAATCGTCCGCATCCTAGACGACCTCCTTGCCAAAGAACAACAGGCCAAAGAAACTGCTGAAGGGGTGCTGGAGCAGATTGACCTCATCAAAAAAGCCATCCTCGCCCGCGCCTTCCGTGGTGAGCTGGGCACCAATGACCCCAGTGAGGAGAGTGCATTGGAGCTTCTATACGCCAATGTGTGACAACGCACTACAAAATTTTGTAGTAACTTGACAATGTAGCAGGCATGATGTATAATGTGAAGCGTGAGGTGAGAACCCTATGAACAACTTAAAACAGATTCGAGAACTGTATGGTGCTACACAGGAACAGATTGCCCAAGCTATCAACGTAAACCGCGTGACAGTAGCCAATTGGGAAAGTGGAACATCTGTTGCTTCCAGCAGCAATCAGGAAAAACTCTCGATCTACTATGGCATAGGGCCGGAGTATTTTTATGAAAAGGAACTGGACGATGAGGCCAAGCAGCTTATAATTAATACTAGTGCAAGGGCCCAGGAACTCACAGAGAAGTCTGAAGGAAGAAGAGTCAAAGAGCAAGACTTTCACAAGATGTTCGAGTCCATTACATTCAAACAGTCAATGGAACAGTATATGTTTTCCATGAAAATGCTTTTGGCAACTGCCGACAGCGGCGAATTGGACAAGCTGAAAACAGCGGCGCTTATCAACAAGAAGATGGGGGCCAGATTAGAGGCCATTATCCACCTTCGTGAGCAAGAGGCAAACTCTGGAGAACCATCCCTATATGACCTCATAGAGAAGGTCGGGAAAGACAGTTGAGCACTATATATTGTGCACAAAGACTTTATGAACACAATATATAGTTGACAGGCAGCCCCTTCCTTGATATAATGAGGCAAGATTCCAGGCAAAAGAAAACAGCGCCCCGGCTGGTACCCGTTGCGCTGTATCTTTCGTCTACACAGAGAATATGTGCTTAGAAGCGTGATATAGACTGTGTTTCCCTTAGACACATCCACTATATCACGTTTCTGGGCTCGGTTCAATATGGGATATTTCATGAACTTGACTTATTCCGTGTAGCGGAGTTTTTCTTTTGGCTGTTTTGAATAGATGTTCCTGACAACCAATTGTGCCCGCTTTTATGCGGAGAAAGGAAGCGTGACTTTATGTACGCAACAAAAATTAAGATGAAGCCGGGATGCAACCATTCCCGCAACCTTTTGGAGATTGACTCCGTTTACATCGAAGGCTGTACCAACCCTGGTTTTTTCAAGAAGGATGTCCTTCATGACTTTTTGAAGGAGAATCCTGGTACTATCCAGGTGAAAATCAGCCCATACCCCAATGTGATTTCAGCTATCAGCAGCAAAGGCGAGAAGTATGTGCGCTCTACTCCCAACGACTACACGCACGACAATCTTCTCGACCTTCCTCGAGAGTAAAAGGGGGTGGCGTAGATGGGAAAGAACCAGCATGTGACGCCGCATCCGGATGGAGGCTGGCAGGTAAAAGGCGCAGGGAATACCAAAGCTACGCTTAGAACCGATACGCAGGCAGAAGCCATTGCTGTGGCTAGAGCGATTGCGCGCAATCAGGAATCTGAATTGTTTATCCACGGAATGAATGGTCGAATTCGGGCGAGGGACTCTTACGGCAACGACCCGTATCCTCCTGAAGGTTAAGTAAATGGGGCGGTTTATGGGTACCAGACATAAACCGCCCCATTAATATCATAAACGGATGTAGAAAGAGAGGATTCCCTATGCTGGTATTTAGCACTCGTCTGCCGCTTAAAGCAGAAGTTACACATCAAGACTGTTTAAAATTATTCACAGAGTGGGTTATAGGTAGTCCCCACTATCAAATTGATGAGCTTTATTTCAATGTAGATTCACACGATGATTATGACTATACCAAAAATAATATAACATTTTCGGTACGACATTATAAGGATGAATCTATTGAATTATCTGCCTGTAGACTTCAGAATCGAGAGGAAAATCTTGTTTGGGACAATGACTGCGTTATTTTAACTTCCGAAGGCCAAAGAAGTTTATTGATTCAGTTGAATTGTAACTGGACTGATTTTCGGACAGACTTGCCTCCTATCCATAAGCCATATATTGTTAGAATGTTTGTGGAAAAGGGATATTGCGGTTTTGATGGGAAGATTCCTGTTACAGACACACCGATAGTTGCCGGCAAAGACAACTACGAGGAATATCGGGATATTATGTGCGGTAAATCCGCTTATGAAATGCCAGTTGTGTATATAAGCAGAGACTACTGGGGAAAAACCGCTGTTAGTCCCCGATATTTAGCGCATCAGTTGAGCGGTATTGCCCATGTTTTTGTTGAAGAAAATTATGAGATTGCTGCTCGTCTTCAGAAAGATACTTGTGGAAATAATGCTTACCTTGGTTATGTAGGAATTTACTTTCCTGGAACAAGCTACTGTCAGAAACATGGCCTTAGATATTATGATAATGACTTCTACAAAATGTGTCAGGGTATTATAGATGATGTCTGGGATGCCATCATGAATCGTGTGGATTCAACCCAGTACAACTGGAATCAGATTCTTGCCCTGCAGGCTCGGCAGAAAATGCTGAAAATGAAAAATGTTAGTGAGCAAAGCAAAGAGGAACTGGATGCCTATATCGATACATTTGATAAGGAGAAGAAAGAATTAGAAGATAAAGTCGAAGAACTGAATCGGAAAGTGCTTTCTCTTCGAGCTGAACGTGATGGCCTGATGGCGGCAAGGGGAACGGTAAATAAAGATGGAATGTTCTATAATGCTGGATTAGAGGATGAACTGTATCCTGGAGAGCGTAATGACTTGTTGTACAGCATTTTGTTTCAGGTATTGAACAAATACGAAGAAGGGACACGTCCATACTGTATTGTTAAGTCTCTTCTTGATGCAAATCCTAAAATAGGCACCTGTGAGACAATAATAAAAGGCGTCGAGACTGCCTTTCGTTCAGGCGAAAAGTTGACTAAAGTTGTGAAGGGACAGCTGAAAGATTTAGGGTTTACAATTGAAGAAGATGGCCCACATTACAAATTGGTTTTTAAAGATCCACGGTATATGTTCATTGTGGCAAAAACGCCCAGTGACCACCACCGCGGTGCAAAGAATTTGACTCGTAATATTTGTAGGGCGCTTGATGTAGAGAAAAAACTCTGAATAGCTAAAGTAGGTTAAAACTACGCACTACAATAAACTTACTTCTCTCCCACTATAAGCATTGACATTATCGAACATCCGTACTACAATAGACGTAGGCGAAAGCCAAAACTCGCAGCTTTCCGGTGAGGTCCACACCCCTGTGTGACCTCAGACGTTCATGGGCCTCGTAGGGCAACCATAACCACCCCTGTACGAAGGAAACTTCCATGAAGGTCTTCAGTATTTGGCGCTGTGCCGGCAGCGCGGGTGTGTATCTTTCCGTGGAAAGCGGAAAGGACACAAATGAACGACACTGTCGTTATCATCTATAATGGGGAGCCAGTATCAGTGCCAAAGGAGGTCGCAAACTTCCTGGAGCAGGATCGGAAGCGGGAACAGGCAGAGAAAAAACGGGACCAAAGGCATCTGAGTAAAAGTGAGTTTGAAACGGTGCTGTCTTGTTCAGACTGTGTCAGGCGTCCCGTGGAGGATACCGTGCTCTGGAACCTCCGGCTTGAAAATCTGCGGAAGGCCGTTGATAACCTGGGCGACCAGAACCGGGATCTCATCGAACTTCGGTATGGCAGGAATCTGACCATGGAGGGGATCGGGAAGATCTATGGCGTGTCCAAAATGGCGGTATCAAAGCGACTGAAAAAACTCCACGAAAAGTTGAGGAGCTCTGTCACATGACAGGGCCCCTCAACTTTTTTTATTTTTCTGGTTTACAAACTGGCTGTCAGTGTCCTTATAAGTGAGGGCAAAGTTTTTGCGTTGCAAAACCCTACTGGAGGCCGCAGTGGGATACGCCCCAATAAAATTGCCAAAGGAGTGTAAACCTTGGAAGAATGCAAGATAAACCACAATGCTTTGTATAGACTTTTGGAAATTAAGTGTGAGCGTGAGACGTTGGAGTATGTTCTGCAGGGGATGAAAAAGGTGCTGGGCGAGGATCTGCCGGATGCAGATCAGGTGCAAGCCTATCTCATGGCACTAGACAAGCCCACATCTCTCAGCCTCCATCAACAGATGGTGGCAATGGACAAACTGCTGGAGTGTGCCGAGGTGAATTTCCGAACCACCTGTGATATGCTCCGGTACCGACAAATGAAACGGGCTGGGGTGGTCAGCAGCGCAGAAGAATTTCTGCAGCTGCTCCATCCCGGTGAATGCGAGGAGGAATGGAATGAAGAAATCTGAGTATCAGAGCTACGACGAGCTGCCGCTGTTTCTCAATGCGAAACAGGTGGCAAAGGTGCTGGGTGTATCACCATCCAGTGCTTACGAGTTAATGCACGAACCAGTTTTCCCGGTACTGCGAGTGGGCAGCCGCATGATGGTACCCAAAGAACAGTTCATCCAATGGGTGGTGGAACACACGGAAGGAGGTGAGCGCAACTGAATTTGTCTTTGTACCAGCGGGATCCGAAACGGCATCGCTTCCCACTGCCCAACGATATCTGGAAGTGGAACCTGAAGCCCCAGGCCTTCGCTACCTTCACCTACCTCTGCTATCTCCACACCCACGGCACAAAATCCGTCCCGCCCACTGCGGACGAGATCGCATCCAAGCTGCACATGAGCAAGGACATGGCCGCAGAGCAAGTCCGCCAACTCAAACAACGTGGACTGCTGGATCAACATCTGGTTCCAGTGTGCGAGAATACCGGGAAAAATTTTTTCTCTCTGCCCAATGAATTGTTCTTCCTAAATCTCGGTCACGGAGCCATCACCGTCTACGCCTATCTTCTCTACTGTGAAGATCGACGCACCCACCAGTGTCATCCCAGCTACCGAACCATTGCTGCTGCAGTACATCTCACGGTAGCCACTGTCATGAAACACGTCGCAAAACTGGAGGAGAAGCAGCTCATCGCTGTGGAACACACCAGCTACCTGGACAGCCACGGCATGAAGTGGAACGGCAACAATCAGTACACCATCCTCCCCATCCAAATCACATTGGACTGTTACCACCAGCAGCAGATGGACCAGCTGGAAGAACAGCGGAAGTGGCAGCAGGCGCAAAAGCGTCTGGGACGGACCCCAGAGAAAGCCCCGTGTGCCCGCCTGTGAGGGGCTGTGTGCCCCATTGCGGCACAGGGGAAGCCCCTGCGCCCCACCTGGGGGATTTCGAGCGAATTTGGGCCACTTTCGAGGACTCTGCGGAGGACGAAGGGAAAGGCAGCCGGCTATGTGTTCGTCAAGTAGAAAATATTCATTTGAAGTGAATACTTGTGGGTTAAAAACGGCGCACAGGGCTAGGCCCACCATAGGTGGACCTGGGCAGTTTCTATGGCCCTTGGTCATGCGGCAGAGGGCATAATCGGTGTGTATGTCTTGTTATCCCGCATAATGGCATAGATGACCGCTGTCATCTTCTTAGTCACATGTCCAATGATGTTCATATAACGTAGTCCTTCAGCAGCTTTCTTTTCGAAATATGCTTTGAACATGGGATCGCGTTGGACAGCACCAACGGAAGCCATCCAGACCGCTCTGCGTAAATAGGGCGAGCCTCGCTTGGACATATGGACATGTGTACCCACAAACTCACCAGATTGGTTCACAGACGGGTCTACGCCTATATATGCCGCCAGCTTGTCGGCGGAGGAAAAACGGGAGATATCACCAATCTCACTGAGAATGATAGCCGCCAGGATCGGGCCAATTCCAGGAATGGTGGTTAGCGTGGTATCAAATTGTTGGAGCAACACTCTAATCTGTGCTTCCAACGCACCGCATTTTTCTTGCAGTGTGTGGATATGCTCCAGCATTAAAAGGATCAGTGTTGAGTACGCTCCTTCGCAGTCCGCAACACCAAAACTGTTCCGAGCCAACGCCTTCATCTCCTGGGCTTTCCATTCCCCAAAGTGGCCATTGCTGCTTGTCCAAAGGATCTCTGTCAGCTTGGACAGATGAGCATTGGCCAGTTTCTGCGGTGTTGGATATTTAGTGAGTACCGCCAAAGAGGATTTACAGAAAACGGAGTCGAACTGTGTCTCATACTCTGGAAAAACACGATCCAGAAGGGCAACCGTTTTTCTCTTCAGGTCGCTGGCAAGATCCATGAGATAAGACCGGTTCCGGCACAGTTCTTTGAGCGCCAACAGTTTTTCTTGTGGAATATCACTGGCAGCATAGCGGCCAAAGCGAATAACCTCCGCAATCACCAGAGAATCCTTTGCATCGGTTTTTGATTTTCGGAGAAACATCTCCCGCATGGCATGTGTCTGGATGGGGTTGAGTACAACGACTTGATAGCCCTCTTTCTTGAGACGAGTGTACAGAGCCAGCCAGCAGTGGGCGGTAGACTCCATAGCAAAGATAAACTCACCCTTAAGATTGGTCAGCTTCCCAAGACGCTCCATCATACGGTTGTATCCAGTGCAGGTATTGGAAATGCGAAACGCTTTGCACACTACCTGTCCCTCTGAGGTAATGACAGTGACTTCGTGATTCCGCTTGGCCACATCGATTCCTACGATAAACATACCACCACATCCTCAAATCATAGTGACACAGACAGTCCTCATGTTTCTTACAAGTCATACCCTGCTTCGACATTGGCGGAGGACAAGTGTTCCCGCATCCGGCTCATAAATGAAATCTTGTAAGAGTGAGGCCGCACGCAGCTTAAAGCGGATGTCCCGCAAGGAGAAAAGAAGCGGTCCTCTGTCTGCATGAGGTAATTATATCATCACCCATCTGGGTGTTGATACTACAACCAAGGATGCTGGAACAGGCTGGCGCCGCACGCTGCTTAAAGTGGATCATCCACAAGGATAAAAGAATCAGACGCCTACCTGTTCAGCTATACCATCGCCCAAGGGCGTTGATATCAATCGTTGAGTATGCAGAATTTCTGCATAGATACACAGCCTTGGGCTACGGCTAAAGTATAGCAGGGGAAAGACACGACGCTCCTCGAGCGCCGTGCCGGCCACAACTGCCCGCAGTGCAGGCAGTTTCAGGCTTTTCAAAGGGCGTTCCTTTTGGCAAAAAATCTGGGGAGGAACGCTCTATTGGGGACGAGCC
>NZ_NFKO01000044.1:0-13729 GCF_002160435.1 Pseudoflavonifractor sp. An176
ACAGGATAGGTTGAACAGCCCCTTGGCATACGCAAGGACAATCTCCTCATTCCCACAATACCGTTCCTTCAGCTCCCTTAACCGCTCTACGGTGGCTTCCGCTCCTTCTACACCTTGCTTGGTGGTCAGGTTTGCCAGTCCCTTGGCGTACTCAAGGACAATCTCCTCATTCCCGCAATACCGTTCCTGTAGTTCCTTTAACCGTTCTACGGTGACTTCCGCTCCCTCTATACCTTGATCAAAGGATAGGTTGAACAGCCCCTTGGCATACGCAAGGACAATCTCCTCATTCCCACAATACCGTTCCTGTAGTTTTCTTAACCGCTCTACGGTGACTTCCGCTCCCACTACACCTTGCTTGGCGGTCAGGTTCGCCAGCCCCTTGGCATACTCAAAGGCAATCTCCTCATGCTTGGAATACCGCTCATGCAACTCCTGTAACAGCCCTACGACAGCTTCTGCTCCCTCCACTGGTTGCCTAGTCGTCAGGTTTACCAGCCCCATAGCATACAACAGTGCGTCTATTACCTGATTACCGCCCGTTTCCCACAAGGTTTTTAGCGTCTCAACGGCTGAGGAAGTATATGCGTTTGAATTACATGCAACATTTACCAACATCATTCCATATCCCCTCACGGGATTCTTTTGGATACAGAGCATATAATCCCAAAATGCTCCCACATTCTCCATGTCATTGTGGTAATCCCGATACATACGAAATAGGAACGCCACAAGCTTCCTCTTGGTCTGCCACCCATCCGGGAACAACAGCTGCAACACTTCCGGCTCATTGAGGTGCTGGAGCACAAAATACTCCCCCAACAGGTCCGGTTTCAGTCCAGCCAGTTCCGTTCCCTGTAGAATCCCCACCTGGCGCAGCAGGTCCTCCTCTGATTCCACGCAGTCCACCCTTTCCGCCTGCTGTTGAAACGCCTCCCACAGCTTTGGATATTCTTGGGCCACCTGCTCCGGTGTAATACCATCCCAAATGGTAGCCACCAAACAAAGTTTATTTAGAATCTTCCTCAAACGGGGTATATTCCCGATGGCCTCCTTTGTTTTTTCCTCAAAATATTCACTTTCCCGTTGCAGCACATAGTCTAACACCGCCGTCGGCCCCCACTGCTCCAGCTGCTGGCCGTTACCCCATGCGTCAGTGAGGAACATGGCGTATAGAGGGCGGTACAGTCCTGGGTCCGTGGTTTTCAAGGTCTCCAGCAGCTGTTGGCCTTTGGCTTCCAGCAATCTCTTGCCCACTGTGTCCGCATAGTCTGTCATAATGCGGAGAAGTTCCTCCTCCTGCAAATGGTTGAGCTGTAAAAATGGCTCTTTCCAACAGGTCTCTCGAATGGATTTGGCTCGACGTACCTCAGCTTTCAATCCACTACCCCAAGAGCTACCATCCAGACTTTTACCGTCCCGCTCCAACAGGAGCAGCCGTACCGGGACCAGGCGGGGCCGTTGGGCCAGTTGTTCCATCCAGTGCCCCAGCGGTCCCAGATAGGCCTGGGCATAGTCCACCACCACCAGGGTCTTGGTTGGGATGGGCAGGGTATCCAAGTGGTCCATATGGGCGGAATTGAGCCAAAGTACGTTCCAGCTAGCGCGCTCCATCTCCCGCCCGAACTCGTACACCAGGCGACTTTTCCCTGCGCCGCCTGCGCCAGTCACCGCCCACCATCGAAAGGCCACATGCTCCTGGCCGCAGAATTCCCGCAGCTGCTCCAGTTCCTCCTGTCTGCCGTGGAAGGAGACCGCTCCGCTTTTGTAGTGGAAGCGGCTGCTGGGGCTCTGGTCGGGTAACGCCCCCACATGGGTAGTCAAAGCCTGATAGGCGGTGGGATTGTGGTCCTCCAGCAGCTTTTCCAGGACGACCCGCACCGCCTCGTGCCGCCCCTTGGGATAAAACAGGGCCTGAATCCCCCACTGGTCCCTCAACTGCCTGGCCCGTGCGGCGGCATCCCTCACATCTTCGCACTCCAAAATGGCGTAGTGGGTCACTCCGGGATGCAGCTGCACTACCTCCTGCAACAGGTTCAGATATTCGTCCGCTTTCAGGCTACACCCTAAAAACAGCAGCATTTTTCCCGAGAACCACGCCTGTAGATTGGTTACCATGGGAGTCCCCGGCTGATAGGCCCCCTCATACTGCCGCTTCCCAAAGATGATGGAGGAATACTCCAGGGTTTCGCTTCCGATGTCTCCGTGGAGCTTCAACAGGCCATGGCGCTCTCCCTGCCGCAACTGGTCTTGCAGCTCCTGGCGGTTGGGCAAAATCACCGTGTCAAACTTAGCCCCTTGCAGTTCATACACCGTCTCCAGCACCCGGTCAAAGTTAGTGGTCACCGCAGGCATCCCCGGAAACAGCATAGGCAGCAGCCAGACGCTCTGATGGGGCAACTTCTCCCTGTGCTCTTGGATTTTGGCGGCGGAAAAAAGCTCCAGCAGATGGTCTGCCATTCCTTTCTTTCCCCAGTAATCTTCCAGAGCCTGCGCCGCCTTTAGTAGTTTTGCGTTTCCCCCCTCTATTTTAGCTACAATAGCCTTTTTTTTCTTTGATACTGCCACCTGTTCCGCCAGCTCTTTCAGAGCCTCGGGCCATAAGGGATAGCAGGGCACGGACAGACCCGCCCCCACAAAGGGAATCAGTTTGCCACAATCCTGTTTGATATGCTTGTAAACCATTGGATTATCGGGATAGCAGTTCATAATTTGTGTAAATGTGATGGCTGCCATGGCTCGATTTCCTCCTGTCTGTACCGTCTATTTCATCCATTTTACACCATGGCCATCCCATCTGCAAGATTTGACAAAAAAGAAGGCGGAAGGTCCTGCAACAGACCTTCCGCATTTCATTTTATGTTTTTTATTTCTTCTTCCGCTTCTTCTCAAAGAAGTCCCGCACCGGAGTGGCCGGAGCGGGGGACCCTTCCCCCATGGTGCGGGCGTACTCCTTCAGAGCGTCCCGCTGCTCATTGGTGAGGTTGGTGGGCACCTGTACTTTGATGAGCAGGTACTGGTCGCCCCGGCCCCGTCCGTGGACGTTGGGCACACCCTTGCCCCGCAGGCGGATGGTGGTGCCGGGCTGGGTCCCGGCGGGCAAGTTGTACTTGACCTTGCCGTCGATGGTATCAATCTGCAGCTCGGCGCCCAGAGCGGCCTGAGTGAAGCTCACCTTCTGCTCCAGGTACAGGTCGTACCCGTCTCGTTGGAAGCGGGGATCGGGAATCACCGAGATGTTCACCAGCAGGTCCCCGGCGGGTCCGCCGTTGAGGCCCTCGTTGCCCTGGCCCCGCATGGAGATGGACTGGCCATCGTCGATGCCGGCGGGAATCTTCACCTTGATCTTGCGAGGGCGGCGCACCTGGCCGTCTCCATGACAGTCGGGACAGGGCTGGTGGATGATCTTACCGGTGCCCCGGCACTTGGAACAGGGGGCGGTGGTGGTGAAGGCGAAGCCGCCCGCTCCACGCTGGATGCGCACCTGGCCGGTGCCGTGGCAGTCGGGGCAGATCTCCGCGGTGGTGCCGCTGGCACAGCCCGAGCCGTGGCAGGTGGTGCAGTTTTCGGTGCGGTTGAGGCTGATCTCCTTCTCCACGCCCCGCATGGCCTCCTCAAAGGTGATGGTCATGTTCACCCGCAGAGAAGCGCCCCGCTTGGGGGCGTTGGGGTTGGCCTGGCGCTGACCGCCGCCAAACCCGCCAAAGCCGCCGCCGAAGAAGGAGCCGAAGATGTCGCCCAGGTCCACGTCGCCCATGTCGAACCCACCGAAGCCGCCGCCTCCAAAGCCGCCCGCTCCGAAGTTGGGGTCTACCCCGGCGTGACCGAACTGGTCATACTTGGCCCGCTTGTCCTTGTCAGACAGCACCTCATAGGCCTCGTTGACCTCCTTGAACTTCGTCTCCGCCTCTGCATTGCCCGGGTTCAGGTCGGGGTGATACTGCTTGGCCAGCTTGCGGTAGGCCTTTTTCAATTCATCGTCCGAGGCGGTCTTGGACACGCCCAGGACCTCATAATAGTCACGTTTTTGTTCTGCCATTGTATGTCGTCACCTCACTGGGCAGGATAAATAAACCTGCCACAAGCGGGGTGGTTTGATGCACCCCGCTTGTGAAACCCGGTCTTGTTCTTACTTGTTGTTGTCGTCCACGACCTCGTAGTCGGCGTCCACCACATTGTCGTCGCCGCCGTTGTTGGTGGCGCCAGTGGCACCGCCAGCAGCGCCGCCCATGTCGGGGCCGGGCTGAGCACCAGCCTGGCTGTACAGCTTCTCGCTGACGGCGTAGAAGGCCTTAGTCAGACCCTCGGTGGCGTTCTTGATGGCCTGGGTGTCGGTGCCCTTCAGGGCCTCCTTGACCTTGTTCAGCTCACCCTCGATGTTGGCCTTGTCGCCAGCATCCAGCTTGTCGCCCATCTCCTCCAGGGTCTTCTCGGTCTGGTAGACCATCTGGTCGGCCTGGTTGCGGGTGTCCACTTCCTCCTTGCGGCGGGCGTCCTCAGCAGCGAACTGCTCGGCCTCCCGCACGGCCTTCTCCACGTCCTCCTTGGACATGTTGGTGGAGGAGGTGATGGTGATGTTCTGCTCCTTGCCGGTGCCCATATCCTTGGCGGTGACGTTGACGATGCCGTTGGCGTCGATGTCGAAGGTCACCTCGATCTGAGGCACACCGCGGCGGGCGGGAGCGATGCCGTCCAGGTGGAAGCGGCCCAGAGTCTTGTTGTACTGCGCCATCTCACGCTCACCCTGGAGCACGTGGACCTCCACGGAGGTCTGGTTGTCAGCGGCGGTGGTGAAGATCTGGCTCTTCTTGGCGGGGATGGTGGTGTTGCGCTCGATGAGCTTGGTCATCACGCCGCCCATGGTCTCAATGCCCAGGGACAGAGGAGTGACGTCCAGCAGCAGCAGGCCCTTGACGTCGCCCACCAGCACGCCGCCCTGGATGGCAGCGCCCATGGCCACGCACTCGTCGGGGTTGATGCCCTTGAAGCCCTCCAGGCCGGTGATCTTCTTCACGGCCTCCTGGACAGCGGGGATACGGCTGGAGCCGCCCACCAGCAGCACCTTGTGCAGGTCGCTGGACTTCAGACCGGCATCGTTCATGGCCTGGCGCACGGGGCCGGTGGTGGCCTCCACCAGGTGAGCGGTCAGCTCATTGAACTTGGCACGGGTCAGAGTCAGCTCCAGGTGCTTGGGGCCGGTGGCGTCAGCGGTGATATAGGGCAGGTTGATGGAGGTGGAAGTCACGCCGGACAGCTCGATCTTGGCCTTCTCGGCGGCCTCCTTCAGGCGCTGCATGGCGACCTTGTCGCCGGTGAGGTCGATGCCCTCGGCCTTCTTGAACTCAGCGGCCATCCAGTCCATGACACACTTATCGAAGTCGTCGCCGCCCAGACGGTTGTTACCAGCGGTGGCCAGCACCTCGATGACGCCGTCGCCGACCTCCAGCACGGACACGTCGAAGGTGCCGCCGCCCAGGTCGTAGACCATAATCTTCTGGTCGCTCTCCTTATCCACACCGTAGGCCAGAGCGGCGGCGGTGGGCTCGTTGATGATACGCTTGACCTCCAGGCCGGCGATCTTACCGGCGTCCTTGGTGGCCTGACGCTGAGCGTCAGTGAAGTAAGCGGGGACGGTGATGACGGCCTCGGAGACGGTCTGGCCCAGGTAAGCCTCGGCGTCCGCCTTCAGCTTCTGGAGGATCATGGCGCTGATCTCCTGGGGCGTGTACTTCTTGCCGTCCACGTCCACCTTGTAGTCGGAACCCATCTCACGCTTGATGGAGATCACGGTGCGGTCGGGGTTGGTGATGGCCTGGCGCTTAGCCACCTGGCCCACCATGCGCTCGCCGTCCTTGGAGAAGGCCACCACAGAGGGAGTGGTGCGGTTACCTTCGGCGTTGGGGATGACGACGGCCTCGCCGCCCTCCATGACGGACACACAAGAGTTAGTCGTACCAAGGTCGATACCAATAATCTTAGACATAATAATTCCTCCTAAATATATGGCAAATATGTTTTTACAAAGGGTAATATATGAATCAGTTGGCCACTTTTACCATGGCAAACCGAATGACCTTATCCCCGCAGGTAAAGCCCTGCTGGAACACTTCCACCACCGTGTTCTCCCCGGCGGCGTCGTCCTCCACATGCATCACGGCATTGTGGCGGTTGGGGTCGAAGGTCTCGCCCAAAGCGGGAATCAGCTCCACACCCAGGCTACTGAGGGCATCCTGAAGACCCTTCATGGTCATCTCCACGCCCTTGGCGTAGGCCTCGTCGGTGGTCTGCTGCTTCAAAGCCCGCTCCAGGTTGTCGTACACCGGAAGGAAGGCGGCCACGGTCTGGGCCTTGGCATTGGTCCAGGCGCTCTCCTTCTCCTTGGCGGTGCGCTTGCGGTAGTTGTCGTACTCGGCGGCCAGGCGCAGGTATTTCTCCTCGGCCTGGGCCAACTGATCATCCGCCTTGGGCGCTCCGGTCTCCGGCTGGTCGGCCTTTGGGGCCTCGGGCTGGGTGTCGGGCTGCGGCTCTTCCACCAGCTCCTCTTTCTCCACCTGGGGCTCCAGGTTTTCCTTGTTCACGTTTTTCTCATCCATGGGGTACTATTCCTCCTTTTCGCCAATGGCTGGGGGAAGTCCGCCCTGCCCTCCAAAGAGCTTGGACAGGCCGTCTGCCACGTAGGACAGCTTGGCGGCCACCTTGGCGTAGTCCATGCGGGTGGGCCCCACCACACCGATGACGCCTTTCATGCCGTCTCCGATGTCGTAGCTGGCCAGCACCACGCTGGTATCCTTTAATTCATCGGCCACGTTCTCGGGCCCAATGAGGATTTTGGTGTTGTCTTCACTGAGGGCGGGCAGGTCCAGCACGTTGGCCAGGGACTGCTCCTCATTGAGGTAGCTCATGAGCTTCTGGGCTTTGTCCACGTCCCGGTACTCCGGGTGGTCTAAAATGTGGCTGGCTCCGGCGGTGTACACCGGGCCGTGCTCCAGGGCGTCCAGCACCTCCATGGCAAAGGACACCACCAGGGAGATGAGGCCGTAGGCACTGCCAGCCGCGTGTTCCGCCACCCGCATCAGTTCGGGAGTCAGCTCCTCCAGGCTCTTGCCCACAAAGGAGGCGTTGAGCAGGGTGGTGAGCATTTGCAGCTGGGGCTGGGACAGGTCGGTGGGCAGGCGGATGAGCTTGTTTTTCACCACGTTACTGTCCGTCATCACCACCACGATGAACGAGTTGGTGTCCACCATGATGAGGTCATAGCGTCGGATGGTGGTGCGCCGCCGCTCCCCCGCCAAGGCAAAGGCGGGATAGTTGGTCAGCTGGGACACCATGCGCCCGGCCTGGTCAATGACCTTGTCCAGCTCCTGCATTTTCAAATGCAGGGCATCGTTGATCTGCTTCGTCTCCTCCAGGCTCAGCCGCTGTTCCTCCATCAGCTCGTTGACGTACAGCCGATACCCCTTGGGGGACGGCACCCGTCCGGCGGAGGTGTGGGGCTGCTCCAGATACCCCATCTCGGTGAGGTCGGAGAGTTCATTTCGAATGGTGGCGGAGGATACCTTTAAATCCGCCAGTTCCAAAATTGCCTTGGAGCCCACCGGCTCGGCGGTGCGGATATAGCTTTCCACCACAGCCCGTAAAATTTTCTTTTTTCGTTCTGTCAGGTCCAAGCGGCATCCTCCTGTTCTCTCGTATTAGCACTCACTATCCCCGAGTGCTAAAGATACTGTACCACCACCCCCGTGAATTGTCAATAGTTCAGTTGTAAATTAAATGTGAATGGAAATGGGGGATAAAACACACAGGGTTTTTTGCAGTATTCCCGGCCGATTGCTAACAATTCCCGGAAGAGCGGGGTAATTTCACATTTGAGTCTTTTCATCAGCGGCCATTCGTAGTAAAATATGTATATCTATGTCTATGTTCACCTAGGAGGTCAACCGCTATGGAGCTTTTCACCGCTGCCACCGCCACGTCCTCCGCCTCTCCCAACCTGTTTGAGCGAATACAGCAGGGTTGGGACAGCGCGGTCACCGGGGTTGGCTGGTTCTTCACCAATCTCTCCCCCGCCTTTGTGTTTGCACTGATGGGGATGGCCATTGTGGTGGCCTTTTTCGTTTACTATTGGTACTGCCTCAAGCCCCGGGCCAACTCCCTGGAGTGGATTGCCATGTCCGAGGCCCAGTCCCGGCGCAAGTCCATGAGTCTCACCCTGCCCTACACCCCCATGGAGCGGTGCGACTGGATTCCCCTGATGTTGGTGACGGTGATCTACGCCATCACCGCCTTCTTCCAGCTGGGCAGTATGTCCGCCCCGGAGTCCTACGTGAAGTTCCAGCAGGGGGACTCCTACACCTTCTCCTTCTCCCAGCCGGTGAAGGTAGATGAGATCTCCTTCTACACCTCTCTGGGCACTGGCACCTACCGTCTGGAGTACACCAACAACGGCTCGGACTGGAAGTGGGTGGACCTGGACCAGAACTACGCCACCTTATTTAAATGGGAGACGGTGGACTTAAACCAGATTCCCGAGGGCATGGACGTGCCCCCGGTGACCCTGGAGGCCACCACCTTCCGCATCACCGCTACCACCGCTGACCGGACAGAAGGCGTGTGGCTGGCCGAGCTGGCCCTGTGGAGTGACGGCGAGCCTCTCATCCCCGACCATGTGGACGTGGGGGCCGAGGCCCTGTTTGACGAGCCGGAGGAGTGGACCACCAAGCAGACCTATAGGAACTCCTCCTACTTTGACGAGATCTACCACCCCCGCACCGCTCTGGAGCATCTGAACAACATCTATCCCTATGAGGTCTCCCACCCGCCCCTGGGCAAGCTCATCATGTCCATTGGCATCGCCCTCTTCGGCATGGTGCCCTTTGGCTGGCGGTTTATGGGGACCCTGTTCGGGGTGCTCATGCTGCCCATTCTCTATGTGTTCCTGAAAAACTTCTTTGGCAAGACCCCGGTGGCCTTCTGCGGCACCTGTCTCTTCGCCTTTGACTTCATGCACCTGGTACAGACCCGTATCGGCACCATAGACACCTACGGGGTGTTCTTCATCCTGGTGTCCTACTACTTTATGTACCGCTGGCTGTGCTGCCCCGTGGGCTCTTCCCTGCGGAAAACCGCTGTGCCCCTGTTCCTGTGCGGACTGTTCTGGGGCATCGGCTGCGCCTGCAAGTGGACGGTGATCTACGCCGGGGCCGGTCTGGCGGTGATGTGGCTGCTGGGCCTGGTGTTCCGGTACCGGGAGTGGAAGCTGGCCCCCCAGGGCTTCGACTTCATCAGCTTCGTGCTGAGCACCACCTCCCTGTCCATCATCTTCTTTGTGCTCCTGCCCTCGGTGATCTACACCGCCTCCTACATCCCCTACGCCACTGCCCAGGGCAATCTCACCTTGGACAACCTGCTGAATGTGATGTGGAGCAACCAGGAGTTCATGCTCTCCTACCACCAGGGCGTCCACTCCACCCACCCCTACCAGTCCAGCTGGTATCAGTGGATTTTTGACGCCCGGCCCATTCTGTACTACCGGGACCTGGATTTGGCCAACACCGAGGGGGTCAAGAGTCTGTTTGCCTCCTTTAACAACCCCCTGGTGTCCTGGGCGGGCCTGCTGGCCTTCTTCGCCGTGCTCATCCAGACCATCCGCCGCAAGTGTGGACGGGGACTGTTCATCCTCATCGCCATTCTCTCTCAGTTCCTGCCCTGGCTGCCCATTGGCCGCACCTTGTTTGCCTATCACTACTTCCCCACCATCCTGTTCCTGGTCTTTGCCATCGCCTATCTGATGAACGACATGCTGGACCGGCACAAGAAGGGGGCCACCCTGGCCGTCTACGGCTTCACCGGGTGCACCGTGGCGGTGTACGCCATCTTCTACCCCGCCCTCACCGGACTGTATATCCCGCTGTGGTACAGCGAGGTGTTCCTGCGTTGGTTCCCCAGCTGGCCTCTATAATCCAAAGAAGTCCAAGGACTTCTTTGGAGAAGGTTTTGCATGGCGGATGTGGCTCGATTTCTTACGAAAAAGTCACCCCATCCGCCATGAGAAGTGTTATTTTCCCGGCACATGTCCGTGAAAATAACGTGATTCCGATTCTTTTCCCGCCTGCGGGCGGGAAAACTCTGCGAGGCTGATTCCCTGTGTATCTCTGTGATTCTCATACCCACACCCGTATTTCCTTTGACAGCACCGCTTCCCTGTCTGACATGATGGCCGCCGCCGTACAGGCGGGGGTCCAGGAGCTGTGCATCACCGACCACTGCGACCTGCTGGACGGGGACGGCAAGCCCACCCTCACCTTCCCCTGGCAAGAGGCTCTGGACCAGTACCACGGCCGGGGAGACGCTCCCCTCACCGTGCGCCTGGGGCTGGAGCTGGGCTCCGCCCCCTACAATCCCCAGGCTGCCCGGGCCATTCTGGCCCAGGCCGGGGAGGAGCTGGACTTTGTGCTGGGCTCCCTCCACAACTGGATTGGGGCGCAGAACAACCAGGATTTCTACTTCACCAACTTCACCGCTGACCCCGGCCTGTGCCGTCAGGCGGTGGAAAACGCCCTCAGCCATACCTGGGCGCTGGTGAAGGAGTACCCGGATTGCTACGACTCCCTGGCCCACATCAACTATCCTCTGCGCTACATGGCCCGGGACGGACAGCACCTGACCCTGGAGCCCTTCCAGGACCAAGTGGAGGAGATTTTCCGCCAAGTAGCCGCCATCGGCCACGCCCTGGAGGTAAACACCTGCCGGGGCATGTCCCTGGAGGAGTGGCTGCCTCTGCTGCGCTGGTTCAAGGACTGCGGGGGCGAGTATGTCACCGTGGGGTCGGATGCCCACCAGCCCGAGCACATGGCCCTGGGAATTCCCGAGGCCCTGGAGCTGCTGCGGGAGGCCGGGTTCTCCCACGTCACCACCTATCAGGGCCGCCGCCCTGTTCTCCACAAACTTTAAGCAAAAGGAGTCCTGAACATGAAAATTTCCATTGGCAGCGATCACGGCGCCTTCGCCATGAAAGAGCACCTCAAGCAGTACCTGACCGAACAGGGCCACCAGGTGGTGGACTGCGGCACCTACTCCACCGACAGCTGCGACTACGCCGATTTTGCCAAGGCTGCCGCCCAGCTGGTGGCCAGCGGCGACTGTGACCGGGGCATTGTCATGTGCACCACCGGCGTGGGCATCTCCATTGCCGCCAACAAGGTCCGGGGCATCCGGTGCGCTCTGTGCAGCGAGCCCTATTCCGCCGAGATGACCCGCCGCCACAACGACGCCAACATGCTGGCCATGGGCGGCGCTCTCATTGGCCCCAACATGGCCGACCGCATTGTGGACGTGTTCCTCAATACCGAGTTTGAGGGCGGCCGCCATGCGCGCCGTGTGGGTAAGATTATGGCCATTGAAAACGAGGCCTAATTTCCCCAAACCATCAAAAAGAGGTGTGAGCTTGGCCCACACCTCTTTCTTTTATTTATGCCATTTGGCTGCCACATACAGGGGCACGAATAGCCCACCCAACAGTACCACCAGCAGGACATACTGTTCCACTTGGGCCCAGAGCTGGCCTTTCTCATGGTTGACTCTTGGTCAAACTGATGCGCAGAATATCTCTCAAGTACGTGGTATCAAACACAGATGCTTCCATCACCTTGAGAAATGTCTGGGTCGGTACCGCCGCCCAATTCACCTCATACCCATTCAGAGCATACAGCTGTCGCATGAATTCCCGTATGGAACGCCCATTGCCTTCCCGGAAGGGGTGGATATAATTCAGCTCTGCAAAATAGTAGGCGCTACGGTCTACCAATGCCTCAAAGGACAGATTTTGGAGATAATCTTCCTCTGCCAATTCTTCCAGCAGCTTGGACAGCTTTGCATTTATCTCTCCATGGGTTAAAAATCGGGTATTTCCTTTCATAATGTCTTCCCGACGAAAGTGCCCGGCAAAGGGATAGACATCTCCCAACAGATACCGATGAATCCGGCACAGATGGTTGGGGGAAAAGCGTCCCTGAATGGGATGGGTCAACAGATCACTTTGGCGAACCGCTGAAATATCCGCCTCCAATTTTTTCAGCGTTTCCATGTCTCTCAAACCAAAGCGATTTTTCAATACGCTGGTACCCCGATAGCAGTACATCGACCCTGCAACGGCATAGACGTCGTATTTTCCAAAGCCCTTATCCATGGGCACGCATCCGCTTGACGCCGTACTCCTTCAACAGTGCGGATACCGCAGCATCTGCACTGACGGTTCCTTTCGTCACCTTCCGGCATAGGCCAACCGCCTTTTCGCTAGGGGTCAATTTCTCAATGGCATGGGTGGTCAAAACATATTCTATCCTCCGTGTTTCCTTGCTGTTCATACCGCCCGCCTCCTTTGCGTTTTGATAATAGTATACCTGATTTATAGGAAAAACACAATGCCAGAACCAAACTCATGCCTGTTTCTCAATCTCTCCTAGGATGTTCTCATACCGTGTTTTCGCCGACTGATACCCGCCAAAATACCGCCGCCAGAGTTCCCTGCGCTCCTCCCAGGTTCTCGCCTGCTGTTGCAGTCTCTCCACATACTCCAACACCTTGCGGTGATACACCATCTCATAGGTATGCCGGGCCTTTTCCGGTGTGATGTGGAACGCCCTGCCGATGGCCCGAAAGCTGGCGTTCTCCTCCTCCCGCATGGTGACCATGCGGGAAATCTCCTCTTCTCCCAGCTTCACCGGGCAGGGTGGCAGTTTCTCTAACATCTCCTGAGGCGTCCCCGGCTCCCCCGCCCGATACGCCTCCAAAATCTCCCCATAGGTCTTGTCCAGATACCCACAGGCATAGGGATAATTTTGATAGCATTCCATGGCAGTGGAAAACACGTTCCGCACCTGTGCGGTGTTGTCGTGGCCCAGGGCAATGGCGATGTGGCGAATATACAGGCGCACCTGTCGCACCTTCATTTTGGTGTACTGCTGTCGGACACGGGCGGGAGAGACACCCAATTGACTGGCTATGGCGGTAAAACTCTGGTTTTGCTGCTCCCGGAGCAGCAAGATCTGATAGCCTGTTTTGTCCTCCTGCAAGGTGCTGTATGGTATATCTATCATCGGCATATTACCGCCCTCCCGCAATGCTTACCCGTAATACAGGTATTTATAATATCATACACAAGTATTCTTTACAACACTCTGCGGTAGAATTTATTCGGGAGTGTGGTAATATGCTGCGATTAAAGCAACTGCGTGAGGAACGTCATCTCAGCCAAGCAGGGCTGGCTCTAAACCTCAACCTGTCTCAATCCACCGTCAGCGCCTACGAAGTGGGAGATCGAACACCAGATTTGGAAACCCTCGTGGCGATTGCTCAATTTTTCGGCGTATCTCTGGACTACTTGGCCGGACTCACTGAGCAAAAGCGGCTGATGGCCCAGAGCGATTTGACCCCGGAAGAACTGGCACATCTGTATGCCTATCGGCAGTTGAACCGCCGCCAACAAGAGCGGGTGGAGGCTTATATGGATGGTCTGCGGGACAGAGGTTAATTTTTAACGCATAAAGGGGGAAGCAGGTGCTTCCTCCTTTTTCTCTTTCCCTCCCTCAGGCCGAAGAGATTGTCCTTCTCAAACGCCTTGGTTCAGGCTTGCCAGCCTGGTGGGGACGCTCCCCGCTGGGGGTTCCTTTCTGCTGCCAGAAAGGAACCAAAGACCACCAAAGGCGGGGCCTTCCCCCGCCTTGTGGAATCC